>JANYEB010000012.1 GCA_025363355.1 Chitinophagaceae bacterium
CCCTCATTTTAAAATGAGGGGGCATTTTTTTATTTAAACTAATTGCTTAAAGGAAAATCCTTTTATTCAACAATCAATTTTTTAGTTTTCTTACCATCAATAGTGATGATATTAACTAAGTAGAATCCTTTACTTAAATTATTAATATCTATGGTGTTTGTACCTAAACTTAACATTTGGGTTTTAACAGTTTTTCCATACATATCAGTAAGAACAATTCTTCCACCCGCTTCAGCAAATTCAGCATTAAATGAAACGCTACCTTTTGCTGGGTTAGGGTATAGATTAAAGTCGAATTCAGGTTTTGGTGCATCATTTAAATTTACACCTCTAGAAGCACAATTTACAACCGTTCCACTCATTGATCTACTATTGCTACAACCATTTGCGTTTGTAACAGTATATTTCAAAGAAGCTGAACCTAAAGCTGCTGTATGAACTACTCCACCAGATGTTACTGTTAATACAGAACTATTAGAAGATGACCAAGCACCTCCAGTTGGAGAACCAACTACAGAGAATGTTTTATTGATACAGAAAGAACCTGTTGGGGCACCAGCTTGTGGATTTGATGTACCAGGTGCATAAGTTATAGTTGGAACCGCTGGAACACCTGCAACTGTAATGTTGTAGGTAGCTGTTTTGCTACATCCTGCTGCGTTAGTAACCTTGTAACTAATAACACTTGCATAAGAAGCTGTTGCATTACCAGTATTTCCTGTAACTAACCCAGTGTTTGCATTAACAATAACTGTTGTGTTATTACTACTCCAAACTCCTCCAGATGTTGCATTGCTTAATGTGATAGTTCCACCGTTTGCACATACTTTATTTAACCCTGTAATTGCAGGAAGTGTTGCTTGTTCAGCAACAGTGTAAGCAACTGATGCACTATTTGTGCAACCATTAGAACCAGAAACTGTGTAACTAATAATTGCAGTTCCATTGGCTACTCCAGTTACTTTTCCATTTGAAGATACAACAGAAGCTACACTTGGATTACTGCTTGTCCACACACCACCAGTTGTAGCTGAAGCTAAGTAACCAATTCCACCAATTGTACACTGAGTAGTAGATCCAGTAATTGCAGCAGGTGCAGCAAGTGTTGAAGATGAGTTAACAGTAATTGTTAAATCATTACTTGCTGTTGTAGCAGCTGTTTGACAAGTATTATTGCTAGTTAACACACAACTTACAACATCGCTATTAGTAAGTGTGCTAGTTATAAATACGTTACTACTTGTGTTTTGCTTCGTTATACCGTTAACAGTAAACTTATAACTAGGGTTGCTTCCTGTGTTCGTTGCAATAGCAAAGAATGTAGCGTTTGTGCCACCACAGATTGTTGTATTGCTGGTAATTAAACTAATTGTAGGTGTTACACTAGCAATTGGTGTAATAACTGCACTTCCACTCATAGTTGTTGAACATCCTGAATTAGATGTTACTACTGTGTACGTACCACTTTGAACTTGATTGCCAAAACTTAAGGCAGAGCCAGTACCCGCAATAGGGCTACCAGCAGGAGAGCCATCAATTAATAATTGATAATTATAACCAACTTGAGAATTACTTAAACCAACTGGTAAACCAGCACCAGGAGAACAGAAAGTGCCTCCACCAGTTACTGAGTAAACTGTAGCAGGATTGTAAACTGTTACTGTAGCTGTAGTTGGGGTTCCTGCACAAGCAGATACACCAGGTCCAACAGCTGTAATGCTAAAGGTAACTGTTGTGCTGCTTGAAGCATTGGTTAATGCACCACTAATAAATGAAGAGCCACTAGCTGCAATACCAGTTGCTGCAGATATATTATCTCTAGTCCAAGTATAGTTTGTTCCTGATACACCATTTGAAGTTCCAAAAATGATTGGAGAAATAGCACTACCAGAACAAGAGTTTTGACTTGCTGGTGTTGCTGATGCCAAAGGTGTAGGATTAACAGTTACTGTTGCGGTAACTGGTGTACCAGCACAAGCTGCTGTACCAGTTCCAACTGGAGTAATAGTAAATGTCACAGTTATTGGTGAAGATGTAGTGTTAACTAGAGTTCCACTAATACTACCTGTGCCACTTGAAGCAATACCAGTAACATCAGAAGTATGGTCTCTAGTCCAGCTTAATGTAGCTGAAGGATCATTACTAGATGCTACGGTTATTTGAGTAATTGCAGAACCAGAACAAGCAGATTGGCTTGATGGAGTTCTTGTAACAATAGGAACTGCATCTATATTTACTGTAGCAGATGTTGATGAGGCTGTACATCCGTTAAAGTTAAGATTTGCTGAATATGTATAACTTCCTGGAACATTCTTAACATAAACAGTTTGTTGACTTCCTCCTGTATATGCAGTAAATCCAGCATCGGTATATAAACCAGCAGTTGGAGTCCAAACAAATGTTGGAGACAATGTGTAATATACTTTCACATACCAATTTGTAAGTGAGCCTACATCGCCAGCACCATAATCTCTCATACTTAATCTCCAAGTACCATTTGGTGTAGAGAATAAATCACTAAATTCTGTTGTATTAGACTTATAAGCAACTGTTCCTACATTATTGAAAGCATCAGCACCATAAGTACCAGTAATTCCACCTGGAGTTGAATCAATAGGTAACGGATTCGTTGAAGATGAGCTAATAATTGTGCTAACATAATTATCCCCTTCTGCTCCATCTTGATATGCAAGGTTTAACGTTTTTCCGTTAGGAGCAGTAACATTGATGCCTAAGTCGCCTGTATAAGTATGATTAATGCTAAAGCCTACATCAACTCTTGTAACAACTGCACCAGAAGGTACATTACTAAGATTCAATGTAGTATTAACTCCAGAAATTAAGTTATCGGGAATTGCAACATTAATACTTCCAGAATTAGAACTTAAATTACCAGTAGCAGCAGTATAATTGGCAACCAATTGCTGTACACTATTTTGGCAAATTGACGATGAAGAAGGAGATACATTTACTACACCAGGTGATGCTTTTAAGGTAACTGTTGCTGTAGCAGTAGTACCAGCACAACCATTTGCACTTGATGAAACAGTATAGGTAATTGTTTCAGGAATTGTTGATGATGAAGTTAAAGTACCACTAATATCTGTTGTTCCACTTGCAGCATTAGTACCACCAGAAATATTATTACCACTTCTAGTCCAAGAATAAGTTGTTCCAGAAATATTACTAGTATTGCCCAAAACTATTGTTGTGATAGCATCTCCACTGCAAATTGTTTGACTAGGCGTACCTACAGTAGTTTGTGGTTGATCAAATGTACTGAATGAGCCAGCAGTTGTTGCTGTACCCGAAGCATTTGAAACTGCTATAACACCATTACCTATTGCAACAGGTACAGTAATTGTAATTTGAGTAGGAGAATTCACTGTAAATACAGGAACATTAGCACCACCAATTGTTACACCAGTGATTGCATAAAAATTATTACCTGTAATTACATAATTAGAACCCTCACAAGCAGATGTTGGAGTGAATCCAGCCAAACTTGGCACTGGAGCAGGATCAATTTCACCAATTACAAAATCAGCACTAGCACCAGTTGGTAAAGCAACAAGTGATCCTTGTGTAGATGTTCCAGTTGGGCTACTAGTAGAAGCTAAACTCCAACCACCACCATATAGTGAGTCAGATACTTTGTAATCAGCGTTACTTGTATTACCAATTAAATCAGCACTACCATAAGTAAATACTGGGCTAATTGAAGTAAAACTAGTTACACCATTATTTGATAATTTGTAAGTTCTATTTAGATAATTAGTAGTACTAATACCAGAACGAGTGAAACCTAAAGCAGCAGGTGTGCCAGCAGTTGTTCTTGCAGAGAATAAACCTCCACTATTAGTTGCACCATTGAAGCCCACAAATACTGGAGTGTATTGAGAGCCGTCTCCAATTTCAAAGTTTAGGAATCCGTTTGTATCAGCTGCTTTAGTTTTAACCAAAGTACCATTAACATAACGTGTAGAACTAGCTCCGCTAACAGAAGCAGATAAGCCTAAAGTTAAGCTATTAGCACCTGTATTAATTTTACCACTAGTAAATGTCAAAGCACCATTAACAGTAGTATTACCATTAAGTGTTGCACCATTACTGTTGTTTAAAGTTAAATTGCCATATGCAGGAGCAGATGCAATAGTTTGTGCTGCAGTTCCATTGTAAAGAACAGTACTAGAATTTGCTAAACTGTAGGTTGCAAAACTATCTGGGAAGTTACTATTCCCTACTCCACCAGTTGCACCACTAATTCTCAATGTACTATTATTTCCCATTGTAAATGTACCACCACCACTTTGAGTTCTATTAAGTGAAGTACTATCGCCAATTACTAAAGTAGCACCATTGTTAATTGTTAAATCTCCAACTACTCTAGAAAGTGTTGAGTTCACTTTCATAGTATCTGTAAATGTAACAACAGGTGAATTATTATATCCAATAGTTACAGCTCCTAAACCATAAGCAGTTGGAGTAGCAGATGTAATGCTTGAATTAATTTTCACGGTTTGGCTAACCGGTGCATCAAATACGTAGTTAATTAAATTACCAAAGTTTAAGAAAGCCTGATCTCCAAAGTTCACATCACCTCTTAAGTAAATTGGACCTAATGAAGCACCACCTGCACCTAATGCAGAAACTCTGTTACCCGTAACACCCATTGAAACATTGCCATCAATGCTCATTACACCTGGGCCACTTACTAAATAAACAGCATCTCCAGTTACAGTAGTATTCGCAGTTCTATTATTAGATACAGTTACATTACCACTAATATCAAAGCTGTAATCTTGAGTCCATAAGAATAATCTTTGTAAAGCCGTGCCTGTTTGAGTTTGATTGATTGTTAAATCGTGTATTGCAACAGGATTAGGTAGGTATAAATAACAAGTTGTTGTTATTGGCAATACACCATTTACTTGCACATCGTCACAAGCATTAGGCACACGATTTTGACTCCAATTTGCAGTATTAGTCCAGCTATTACCAGTACCAGTAGATAATACCCCAATATAGCTATTAGTTGTGTATCCACTGCAAGCAGAAGTAGTTACTGCACTAGAAGTAGCACCGGTACCTATACCTCCACCATTGTAACCTGCAACTTTAAAATAATAAGTTGTATTGGCTTTTAAGTTAGAAACAACTGAACTTGTTGTATTATTGACAACAGTGTTTCTTAAAGTCCAATTAACATTATCTGTAGAAGAATAAACATAATAACCAACTTCTGTACTAGAATTATCTGTCCAGTTAACTTGCACTGAATATGCAGTAACATTACTTGTAGTTACTGGTGCAGGAGAAGCTGGTGCAGCTGGGGTAACATCTAACTGAATATCATCCACAAATAGTAACAATCCACCAGATCCTACGTTAGCTGGAGAATTTGTATAAAAGCCTACATAATATGTTCCAGT
>JANYEB010000029.1 GCA_025363355.1 Chitinophagaceae bacterium
CAGATGTTGTTTAGTTTAAACTGAATAAGATAATCTCCATTGATGGTATCTTCTTTTATCCTAAATAATCTTCCACTAATTCTAAATGTGTCAACATAACCAAGATGAATATTTTCTTTATATGATTTAGAAGAATCATACTCATTGTATTTATTATCAAGAATAGCTTCTTTAAGATTTTTCTTGAGATGAATATTATTTTTTAGTTTATAAGGTAGATAAAAAGAACACGATATAAACCCTAAAGTAATAAGTGAGGAATATAATTTAATTTTAGAGGAGTATTGCATAAACACTTTTGATTTCCTTCCAAAACTACACAAAACCCCAACATCAACATCAGTAGTTAAAGTATTGAGGGCTAAAGTATGTGAATGGTTGGAATAATACCAAATTGCACAATAAAATTCGCACTTAACTATAACGTCACTGCGAGGAACGAAGCAGTCTATCGCAATACTTGAGATTGCTTCAGGCACGAACCTTCGCAATGACTGCTCTGGGTTGCGGAATTTTATTATGTGAATTGGTATAAGTGAAGATGATATCAAATAAAAATCCCGCCTTTTGGGCAGGACTTTTAATGTCAGAGCAATCGAAGAGAGCCTATCGTTACTAGGCTTTAGGTGCAGCTGCAAGAATTTCGTCAGTTACTTGTGCTGCGTATTTTTCAAAGTTAGAAATAAACATTTGTGCTAATTTTTTAGCAGTTTCATCATAAGCTTCTCTATCAGCCCAAGTAAAACGTGGGTGAAGAATTTCTCTTGGCACATTAGGGCAGGTTTTTGGCATCATCATTCCAAATATTGGATGAGCTTCAAATTCTACATTGTCTAATTCGCCATTTAAAGCAGCAGTAATCATTGCTCTAGTGTAAGAAAGTTTCATTCTTTTACCCACACCATAAGCACCACCACTCCAGCCTGTGTTAATCATCCAGATGTTCACGTTGTTTTCTCTCATTTTATCGCCCAACATCTTGGCATAAAATCCAGGATGCAAAGGAAGGAAGGGAGCACCAAAGCAAGCACTGAATGTAGCTTTAGGTTCGGTAACACCAGCTTCAGTTCCTGCAACACGTGCAGTATAACCACTGATAAATTGATACATTGCTTGTCCAGGACTTAACTTGCTAACAGGAGGTAAAACACCATAAGCATCGCAAGTTAAAAAGAAAATATTTTTAGGTAATCCACCAATGCTAGGTTCTTGTGCATTGCTGATATAATTTAAAGGATAACTAACACGAGTGTTCTCTGTAATAGGTTTTGCAGCAAAATCAATAACATTAGTTCCATTAACGAATCCAACATTTTCAACTAATGCACCTGGTTTAATAGCTTTAAAGATTTCAGGTTCTTTTTCTTCGGTTAAATCAATCACTTTAGCGTAGCAACCACCTTCAAAATTGAATATAGCATCACTTGTCCAGCCGTGCTCATCATCTCCAATTAATTTTCTGTTAGGGTCAGCACTTAAAGTTGTTTTTCCGGTGCCACTTAATCCAAAAAATACAGCAACATCGCCACTTTCTCCCATATTAGCACTGCAATGCATACTTAATACGTTTTTATCGTGCGGAAGAATATAATTAAGGATAGTGAAAATGCCTTTCTTCATTTCGCCAGTATAGCCAGTGCCACCAATAAGGATTGTTTTGTGGGTAAAAGAAACGATGGCAAAGTTGTGTTGGCGTGTTCCATCAACAGTACAATCTGCTTTAAAGCTTGGAGCTTGAATAATGTGCCAATCTGGATTAAAATCTTCTAATTCTTCTTCCTCAGGACGAAGAAACATATTATAAGCAAATAAATTGCTCCAAGGATTCTCGTTAATAACTCTAATGTTCAGGCGATAATTACTATCTGCACAGGCAGCAGCATCTCTCACCCAAACTTCGTTTTTACTGCTTAAGTGTTTTAACAACTTAGAACGTAATTGCAGGAAATACTTTTCTTCAATTGGAATATTAAAATTGTTCCAATGAACCGTATCTGCTGTAATTGCATCCTTCACAATAAACTTATCTAGTGGACTTCTACCAGTGAATTCACCAGTATTGATACACAAAGCTCCTGTGTTGTTAAGAACTCCCTGATTTCTTTCTAATGCTTGCTCAACAAGCTCATCAGGATTTAATTGATAGTGAATATTCACTGATTCTGCAATTCCTAATTGCAACAATTTTTCTGTTGGTATCTGTATAGTGTTTTGCATTGGCATAAGCTAACTTACATTTGTTAGTTTTGCAAAAATAGGTGCAATCGATTTAGAAAAAAGAAAATGTGTACATCTTACACTTAATAAAAAATGTTTTTTACATCTTAATCTAACGATATAAAAATGAGGTAAGCATTAGAAAACAACTATATCAAGTGGATAAAATACTTTTAATATCTTTTTTGTAAAATTTTGACAATTCATAAACAATATTATATTTGTTGCTCAAACCATTACTAATAGAATAAATTTTACTTATTGTGCCTTACGAACAAAACGACCAAAACGATCAAAACGAAAGAAAACAAGAAAGCGTTTTCAGTAAACGTATTAAAGCAGGTAAAAGAAGAACTTATTTTTTTGATGTAAGAGCTACTCGTGGAAACGATTATTTTTTAACAATTACAGAAAGTCGTAAAAGATTTGATGATAATGGTTATGACAGACACAAAGTTTTTGTCTACAAAGAAGATTTCAATAAGTTTATTAAAGCATTAAACGAAACCGTTGATTTTGTGAAAACAGATTTAATGCCCGACTTTGATTTTGATGCTTTTAACCACGAATATCCAGAAGGAGAGGAGTATGTTCCTAACCATTCAAATACTGAAATTGAAGCTGTTGCAGTAGAAACAGTTGCAGAAGAAGTAGCAACTGCTGAAGTTGTAGTTGAACCCCAATCAAATGGAAGTACAGAACAAGTTGATAAATGGTAATTGAATAAATATTTTAATTAAAAGTCTTGCTGAAAAGTAGGACTTTTTTATTTGTAGAATTTTATCCTTACGAATCAATTATTTTTGTAGCCTTATGCAAAAACAAAAGACTGTTGCATTTCATACACTAGGTTGCAAACTTAATTATTCCGAAACATCAACTTTAAGCAGAATGCTAGAAGTAGAAGGTTTTGAGAAGAAAGATTTTGCTGACATTGCAGATGTGTATGTAATCAACACCTGTTCAGTTACAGATAATGCAGATAAAGAATGCCGTCAGTTGGTAAGACGCATTAATAGAAAAGCACCAGAAAGTTTGGTAGTTATTACTGGTTGTTATGCCCAATTGAAACCAAAGGAAATTGCTGAAATTCCTGGAGTGAATTTAGTTTTAGGTGCAGCTGAAAAGTTTAATATAGCTGCTCACCTTAGAGAATTAACACCCAATGATAGTGGCAAAATTTCAAGTTGTGATATTGAAGATGTAAGTGGTTTTACAGCTTCATTTTCTGTTAGCGATAGAACAAGAACATTTTTAAAGGTGCAAGATGGATGCAATTATAATTGTAGCTTTTGCACCATTCCTATGGCAAGAGGAAAAAGCAGAAGTGATACTGTTGCTAATGTTGTAGCAACTGCAACAGATTTAGCAGGAAAAGGTGTTAAAGAAATTGTTTTAACTGGTGTTAATTTAGGAGATTTTGGTAGGGGAGCAGCTGGTGCGAAAAATTATCAAGAGACATTTTTTGACTTAGTGAAAGCACTGGAGAATGTTGAAGGAATTCAGCGTTATAGAATATCATCTATTGAGCCAAATTTGTTAACTAATGAAATTATAGAGTTTGTAGCTAACAGCAATAAGTTTATGCCTCATTTTCATATTCCATTGCAAAGTGGTAGTGATACTATTTTGGGTTTAATGCGTCGCAGATATAAAAGAGAAATTTATACTGAAAGAGTTAATCTTATTAAAACTTTAATGCCACATTGTGCAATTGGTGTTGATGTTATTGTTGGTTTTCCTGGCGAAACTGAAGAATATTTTAAGGAAACATTTGACTACTTACATTCTTTAGACATTAGCTATTTACACGTATTTACTTATTCAGAAAGAGATAACACGCTTGCTGTTGAAATGGATAATGTAGTGCCTGTAAATGTTAGGAATGACAGAAATAAAACGCTCAGAAATTTAAGCTATATGAAGCAGCAATATTTCAACAACAAGTTTACTGGACAAACTAGAAAAGTATTATTTGAGGATGCTGAAAAAAGTGGAATGATGGAAGGATACACAGATAATTATATTAGAATTACAACACCATATAGAAAAGAATGGGCAAATGAAATTGTTTATTGGGTTGTATAGTAAATAGTATTTAAAAGTATAAAAAAGGTGGATTATTTAATCCGCCTTTTTTATTATGTAGAAATATGCTTGATTATTTACCAGTCAAAGTATATCCACTAGGCTTTTCAATAAATGATGCTTTACATCCTTTTGAGCAGAATGCAATTATTTTTCCTTTATAAAGTAAAGTGTCTTCAATGCCAGCAGTAATAGGCATTCCACAAACAGGGTCTTTTTTATAATCTATTGCAATGGATTTAAAATCTACAGGCTTTGCAGCAATAGCAACTACTGTATCTTTTTTTATTTCTGCTTTGGGTTCAACTTTTTCATTGTTTTTACAAGACACTAAAAAGAATACTGATGCAAATAGTGGTAATATTTTTTTCATATTTATAATTTTAGATAAACACCGTTTATTCGATTGCAAACATATAGATTGTGTTAATGCTAATTTATGGTTTAAGTGAAATACAAGAAATATCATCACGCAAAAAAACTGTTGCCATAAATTTGTTAAAACGTAATTCTTTTCAGCAAGAAATAATAATAATAAATGACCTTAGATACAAAAGACATTGCCATTCTTAGAGAATTGCAACAAAATGCTAAATCAAGTGTAAAAGAAATTGCAGAGAAAGTGCATTTAAGCACTACACCTGTTCACGAACGTATTAAACGTATGGAGCAAAATGGAGTGATAAAACAATATGCTACACTTGTAAACCACAATAAGGTAAACAAAGGTTTGATGGTGATTTGTTATGTATCGCTCAGGCAACACGATAAAACAGAAGGTGCTAAATTCATTAATAGTATTTTAAGTTTTGATGAGGTTATAGAATGTTATAGCATTAGTGGCGAATTTGATTTTATGCTAAAGGTTGTTGCAGAAAGTATGGAAACGTATTATGACTTTCACGTAAATAAACTAAGCCAAGCAGATAATATAGGTCACGTTCAAAGTGTGTTTGTTATGGGTGTTGTTAAAGAAACACATTTGCTTGTATAAATTTATAATAAAAAGAAAGGCTTTGCAACTTGCAAAGCCT
>JANYEB010000074.1 GCA_025363355.1 Chitinophagaceae bacterium
TTGAAGAAGACATTGAAGTATTGAAAGGAAAGATTGCCGACATCAATAAAAAAGGTGAAGAGCTACCCAACAAAATAAAAGAGCTTGATGATTCTATTGTTGAGATAAAATCTAAAATGGAAGAGGTAAAAGAGAAATTAAAAAATGATACTTTGATTGTCGAAAACAATAGTGTTGAGGTTGTAGAAGAAATATTAGAACAAAACAGAGAAGAGATAGAAAACTAATAATGAACCTAATTTTAAACGTCTAAAGTTTTAATAAACTTTGAACGTTTGTGTTTTATAGCTTTACGAGACTTTAATACGAATAGTAAACAGTTTAATTTCCTTATTAGCAACACTTCGAGCCAAAAACTTTTTTGCCGTCTTATTATCCTTTGTTCCTTTGCAGCAAATTAAGAATCAATGAATCTATCTTCATTATATAAAAAAGCTCTTGACTTTGAATTTCTTTCTGTTGAAGAAGGAATGTTTTTATTCAATAATGCACCTCTTACAGAATTAATGTATGTAGCAGATGAACTTCGTAAAAAGCAAGTGCCTCACGGCAAAGTAACTTGGCAAATTGATAGAAATGTAAACACTACAAATGTGTGTATTGCCAATTGCAAGTTTTGTAATTTCTTTCGTATTCCTGGGCATCCTGATGCATATATTACAGATATGCCAACCTATAGAAAAAAGATTGAAGAAACCATTGCTTGGGGTGGAGATCAGTTGTTGCTACAAGGTGGGCATCATCCAGAACTTGGATTAAAATTTTATGTAGATACGTTTAAACAAATTAAAGCAGAATATCCAAGCATAAAACTTCACACTCTTGGACCACCAGAAATTGCACATATTACTAAGCTAGAAAAATCTACACATATTGAAGTGTTGAAAGCTTTGAAAGAAGCTGGAATGGATAGCTTGCCTGGTGCTGGTGCAGAAATTTTAATTGATAGAGTGAGAAGGCTTATTAGTAAAGGAAAATGTGGTGCAGATGAATGGTTAGAAATTATGCATCAATGCCATAAGTTAAATATTACAACCAGTGCAACAATGATGTTTGGGCACGTTGAAACCTTAGAAGAAAGATTTATTCATTTGGTTAAAATAAGAGAAGTTCAAGCAAAGAAACCAGAGAATGCAAAAGGATTTTTAGCTTTTATTCCTTGGACTTTTCAAGATGTTGATACTTTGCTTACGCGTATTCGTGGGGTACAAAATTTAACCACACCTGACGAGTATATTAGAATGATTGCTATTAGCAGAATTATGTTGCCTAATATTAAAAATATTCAAGCAAGCTGGTTAACTGTTGGTAAAGAAACAGCACAAATTTGTTTGCACAGTGGTGCTAATGATTTTGGAAGTATTATGTTGGAAGAAAACGTTGTTAGTGCTGCAGGTGCTCCTCACAGATTTACTTATAAAAGCATTCAAGAAGCTATTAAACAAGCAGGTTTTGAACCACAGCTTCGTACTCAACAATATGAATGGAGAGAATTGCCAGTTAATATTCAAGAACAAGTAGTGGATTATTAAGGATTTTTGATTTAACTATTCTTAAGGAGTTGTAAAATGTCTTTTGCAAATAAAAAAAATACCTATTCTTCAACTCCTAACTTTCTTTTCTCAACTCCCAACCTTCTTTTCAAAAAAAGAACGTCAATTATTCAATTCCTGACGTTCTTTTTTCAATCCCTAACCTTCTTTTATACAAAAGCAGCTTCTTGCTTCAATACTGCGTCTTCTTTCTTAAAAAATTATGTTTTTTTTAACAGTCGTTTTATTTGTTATTTAAAAGAGGTTATCGAAATTTGGGTTATTAATTCATAACTAAAAAAATTAAAATGCCCAAGAAAAATGTAAGGGTAGAAATACCAGAAAATCCAACCGAGTTGTTGGACTTAGCCAAAAAAATTAGTAACAAACACATTGCCGATGCAGCAAACAGCCCACTAAAAGGAATAGTGGATTTTAACTGGAGTGTTACACAACCCTTTATTGCACCTGCACAAGCTAAAGATGCAGAGGCTGCTAACTTTAGAAAAAAAGCTGAAGAAGCTATTGGCGAAAGAGACAAAAACATTGACCAAATTAAAGGTAGTATTAAAGCAAGTAGAGATGTATTGCTTGGGCTGAACAAAAAAAATGCTAAGGTGTTAGGTCAATGGGGTTTTGCAGTTAGTGAATCAGTAAGTGCAGCTCCTAAAAAGAAGACAAAACCGAGTGCTTAAAATGTGTTCGTATTGTCTTGTAAATTGAAACCTCAATAGCTATTAACTATTGAGGTTTTTTATTTTTATGAAATAGTATTTCTTAAAATACTATCTACATATTTTAAATCTACATTCCTTGATTATCGTCTGCCGTTGGGCCATACATACCAGGCAATGGAACATTTAACAAGCGTAAGTAAACTGTTAACTGACCACGATGATGAAACAGGTGATTTAAACACCAAGTACGCACTACTGCTACTTTTGGCATTGTGAAATAAATTTGTTCACCATTACGCATAGTCCAAGGTTTTGCAAATTCTTCGTCAGCAACTTCACTCAAAATTTTTGTTGCTTTTTCAACTAAATCATCGTGCATAGCCAATAAATCTTCTGTAGAATTCAATTCTTTTGGTTTATAATCACCCACAGAAAAATCTAATTCATCTTGAATTAAACACTCTTTCCACCAACCAGTAATTTCTGTAACGTGTGTTGCCAAACGTTTTAAACTCATCGATTTTTCGTGAGGTTTAAAATCAGCCTTATCAAATGGAATAACAGCTAATAATTTTCTTGTACTAGCAGCTTCTTGTAGCACTTCGGCTAAAAATGTTTTACCTAAACTCATATAGCAATTTTTATTTTAGGAGGTAAAAATATGCTAATAATGTAGAAATTAAATATGAAAAGATTATTTTATAGTAGCATTTTATAATCGGTAAATGGTAGATTATTTGTGTAATAAAAAAGCACATTACAGTTATTAAACTGCAATGTGCTTATCAAAATTTTGTATCGTTTAAACTAGTTCTTTTTTAATTTCTCTCTAACTCTCAAAATGTCTTCATCAACAAACATATTACCAGCTTGTTTGGCTTTTAAATACCACTCTAAAGCTTTAGCATCACTTTTCTCATAAACAATACCACTTTCATAATATGCAGCAATGTTTTTTATGGCATCAGCATTACCTAATTTGCCATTAACACTAGTAGCAGCTTTTTTATAATAATCTAAAGCCATATTTAAGTTGGTATCTACGCCTTCGGCATTTTGTTGCATTAAACCTAATCTGTATAATGCAGCTTGTCTTGATGAGGTTTTGCCAAAGTATGAATAGGCAGCTTTTTCCCAAAAATATCTTGCAGGGCCCATTGAATCAAGTTTATAAAAATCCCATCCCATATTGTAGTAGATAAGTGCACTATCAACAGTAGATGTTTTTGTTATTGCAGTTTTTCTATAAACTGGTTTTTTTGTTTGAGCAGATGTGTACAAACAACTAGCGGTTAAAATCACTAATAATAGATGCTTCATATTGATAAGATGATTGATTTGAAGTAATTGAACAAACTAATAACGAAAACAATGGGCAATTTATTTCATTATCCAAGAGAACTAACCAAATTTAAAGATTTTTTTTGCTAGCAAAGCGAATTTTAAGTCTATCCTAAATATTTTTTTATCTCTCTATCAGTATCTCTTTGTTTAATAGTATCTCTTTTATCGTGAAGTTTTTTACCTTTTGCTACGCCTATTTCTACTTTCACCAAGTTTTTATCATTTAAAAAGACTCTTAAGGGGATTATTGTCAATCCTTTTTCTTTTGTAGCTGCTTGCAATTTTTTTATTTCTCTTTTTTGAAGTAGAAGTTTTCTGTCATGAACTGCAATATGATTATGGGTTGTACCTAATTTGTATTCTGCAATGTATAAACCTCGCAGCCAAACTTCATTGCTATCAATAATACAAAAAGCATCGTTGAAACTTAGTTTGCCTTCACGAATACTTTTAACCTCGGTTCCAAGCAACATAATACCAGCATCGTATTTGTTATCAATAAAATAATTAAAGTAAGCTTGTCTGTTGTTGAATTCTATTGCCATAAATCTTCTCCAAAAACTAGCTTCTAAACAACATTACCAGTTGTGCTAATTTTTCTTTCATATTTTTTCTATCGATAATAAAATCTAAGAAACCGTGGTCTAATAAAAACTCACTTCTTTGAAATCCTTCTGGTAAATCTCGTTTAATGGTTTCTTTAATTACACGTGGTCCAGCAAAACCTATTAAAGCTCCAGGTTCTGCAATATTCAAATCTCCAAGCATACCAAAACTTGCAGATATTCCTCCAAAAGTTGGGTCGGTTAAAATAGAAATGTATGGCAATTGTGCATCACTTAATTGAGAAAGTTTGCCACTTGTTTTTGCAAGTTGCATTAAACTAAATGCACTTTCCATCATTCTTGCCCCACCACTTTTACTTATAACAATAAATGGTAATTTATGAGCAATGCAATAATCAACAGCTCTGCTAAATTTTTCGCCCATCACGCTTCCTAAACTTCCTCCAATAAATTCAAAATCCATACAAGCAACCACTAAACCTTCTCCCTTTGCTTTGCCAACACCAACTCGCATTGAATCTTTCAAGTCAGTTTTAGCATGAATATCATCTAATCTTTTTTGATAATTCTTAAGATCAGTAAAGTTTAAAAAATCTTTACTTTTAATATTGTCAAACAATACTTCGTATTCTTTATCATCGAAAATAATATCAAAATATTCTTCACTACCAATTCTATGATGATAATTACATTTTGGGCATACATATAAACCTTCCCTTAATTCTGTAGTGGTAGAAATATAATTACACTCTGGGCATTTACTCCAAAGCCCTTCGGGTGTTTCTTTTTTATCTGCTGTTGATGTTGTAATTCCTTTGCGAATACGCTTGTACCATTTAGGTTTTACATCGTTACTTGAAGATGGAGTTTCTTCGCCAGTTAAATTGATTTCAACATCTTCTTCTCGTTCTTTTCTCATAAAGTTCTGTTTAAGAGGATGGCAAACTTAGGGTAATTTTTTTTATTCAATTTTTTAGAAGAAATAGGTAAAAAACCAAGCTCTCATTTTACAAAGAATCCCCGTAGGGCGAACCATACAGGGATTATTATAAGCAAGCAACCGAACACAATTTTGCGTCTTCAAATGAAAACGATTGCACAATGTTAGTGCATAACATATTCACGTCCAAAAAAAATTAACTATTTGATAACTTTAGTGCTACGATATATCAAAAAGTAAGTTCTTTTTTAGATGTAAAAAACCAATTTCAAGGTAAAATAATCTAGATACTGTATTTTGCAACGCAGTAAACTTTATTATAATGTCACTAACTTTTTCATTAATACAAACAAACCTTTTTTGGGAAGATAAACAAGCTAATCTGGATATGCTTGAAACAAAAATTCTAAGTATTCAAGAGCAAACTCAAGTTGTTGTTTTGCCAGAAATGTTTACAACAGGATTTAGTATGCAACCACATTTATTTGCTGAAATAATGGAAGGTGAGTCTGTGCAATGGATGAAGAAAGTCGCTGCTCAAAAGCGAATTATTTTAACAGGAAGTTTGATGATTGAAGAAGGCGGTAAATATTTTAATCGTTTAATTTGGATGTTACCTAATGGACAATTTGGATATTATGACAAAAGACATTGTTTTGCTTTTGGAGGAGAAGACAAGCATTACACAGCTGGCAAGGAAAAGAAAATTGCTCAAGTAAATGGATGGAAAATAAATTTGCAAATATGCTACGACTTACGTTTTCCTGTTTGGGCAAGGCAGTCAAATGCAGATGAATTGTTTGATGTATTGCTTTATGTTGCTAATTGGCCCACAAGAAGAAGTTATGCTTGGAAATCTTTGCTAGTGGCTAGAGCCATAGAAAATCAATGTTATGTTGTAGCAGTAAATCGTGTTGGTAATGATGGAAATGATATTGAACACAGTGGCGATAGTATGGTGATAAGTCCACTTGGAGAAATTATGTATCATAAACAAATTGATGAAGATATTTTTACAATTACTTTACAAAAAAATGCTTTAGAAGAAATAAGAAACAAGTTTCCATTTTGGAAAGATGCAGATGAATTTATTTTAAAATAAAGAAGTGTTATGGCAAAAGAAAATGATAAACTTAGAATTGATAAATACTTGTGGTGTATTCGTATTTTTAAAACAAGAAGCATAGCAGCTGAGGCTTGTGATAAAGGTAGAGTAAAGGTTAATGATGTTAGTGTGAAAGCTTCTAAAACTGTTAACATTGGAGATGTGTATCAAATTAGAACAGAAGCAAGAAAATGGGTGATAAAAGTGATTGCTCTAATACAAAACAGAGTTCAATATGCTGAGGCAATTAATTGCTATCAAGACATTACACCCATTGAAGAAAAAGATGAAAATACATTTTTACCAACATCTTTTAACACAGGCAAAAGGCTTAGTAAAACTGGAAGACCAGATAAAAAACAACGGAGAAATATGGAAGATTTTTTGGATTAATGATGTATGTTCCAATCAAAATAAAAGGGCAGTTTGATATTTTATCAAACTGCCCTTTTAGATAGTTGTATATAAAACTAAGGAACCATTAATCTAAATCCATTACCATGAACATTCAGTAATTCAATACTTTCATCATCTTTCAAAAACTTTCTAAGTTTAGCAATATAAACATCCATACTTCTACCATTAAAATAGGTATCGCTTCCCCAAACTTTTTTAAGGGCTTCCTCTCTTGGTAATAAATTATTCATATTCTCGCAAAGTAATCTTAATAAAGCACCTTCTTTTGGAGATAAAACTTCAGAAGTAGCACCCAATTTCAATTCTCTTATTTTAGGATTGTAATGGTATTTACCCAACTCATATTCTGTATTGCTATTCACAACAATTTGATCATCGCTACGCTTAATAATAGCTTTGATTTTTAGTAGCAATAACTCGCTATCAAAAGGCTTGGTAATATAATCATCTGCCCCAAGTTTATAACCTTGAATAATATCGTCTTTCATTGTTTTAGCACTCAAAAAGAAAAGAGGAACTTCTGGGTCTAGTTCTCTTATCTCTTCAGCAAGTTTAAACCCATCAACTTTTGGCATCATAACATCTAATAAGCAAATATCAAATGGCTCTTTTTTAAAAGTGGTTAAACCAGCCCTGCCATCTCTTTCTAAAACAACATCATAATCGCTTAATTCTAAAAAATTCTTTAAAACCATTCCTAAATTACTGTCGTCTTCGCAAAGTAAAATGCGATGTCTTTTTATTTTTTCTTGCATATTGTAGTGTTTTGTTTGTCAAATAAAATTATAAAAGTTCAAAGTGTTTCTAATCATTTTGTTAAAAATGCTTTTTGCAAAACATCTTCAGGTTCTTTTTTGCAGTTCTTTAATCTCCAAATACAAAAATAGCGAACCATTGTATTACTTCTCATTTGATTAATAGTATCAGGTTTTTCAATGGTTGTAAAATAGCTCTTGTAATTTTTTTCAACATCAAGAGGATTATTTGAAGGAACAATGCAATATGCATCATCACCAAGTTCTAGGGCTTTTCTCTCTTGATTAAGCCAGGCAAAATGATGAATGTTTTCTAACGAACCAATGGCATAAATTGGTAGTCCAGTTTTTCTAGATGTATATAATTCTAACTGACAACCAGGAAACCATTGATTGATGATAATACTTGAATTTGGTTTCATTTTATTAGTTGCAAAATCTTGTTTAACCACTTTGTCAAATTCATTGCTAAAGTTTTTCCAACCACTAATATCAAGTGTGGGGCAGTATTCTCCAAAGTTCTCTTTGTTTTGGCTGCCAATATTAAATGGTGCAAAATTTGCCAATAGTGTAATTCCTACAAGTGCAATAAAGACAAGTGTTCCAGCAATTTTAATCCAAACTGGGTACAACATATTTTTTTTGTTAGAAAGATAAACACCAGCAACAATGAATAAAGGAATATAAGCAGGACCACTCCAATGAGGAAAAATATCGTTACGTAAACTGATATACCAAAATAATAAAATCATTGGAAGGCTCATCAATAAAAGCCATTGTTTCTCGTTTCTTGTTTCTTGTTTTTCGTTTTGGGTTTTGTCTTTTAACTTTAGACTTATCAATGCAACAACAATCAAAACAAAAACAACAGGATTTTGATACAATGCTTCACCAATAATTTCTCTCAATAAAGAATCAAAATGAATCTCCTTATTAGTAACTCTTGCAGCGTGAAAAGTATAAGTAATAAACTTGTTATTAATGTTCCAAATAAGAATAGGCAATAAACAAACCAATGTCACTATAAATCCAATATACATTCTCCAGTTTAACAACCATTTTGTTCTATAAAAAAGAATAAATAATCCCAGACCACCCCATAAATACAAAGCGTGAACCTTACTTAATGCAGCAAATCCTATTAATGCTCCAAGTAAAATCCATAACCATATTTTTTTATCCTTGTTATCAAAAATAAGGTTACACATCACATACAAAGCACCACACCAGAAAGGCATTTGTGGACTATCGGGCATTATAAACCAACCTGCAATTATGCTTGTATAAATTGAAAAATTGTATAGCAACATTGCATACCAACCAACAGCGTCATTATATAACAATCTGCCAATTTTAAAAATAAAAATAGATGATATGATGCAGCAAATTGTGGGTCCCAATCTTAGCAAAACATCATTAACAAAAGTTAAATTAAAAGTTGATAACCTAATTAATATTCCAACCATTGGGGGGTGATCAAAATAGTTAAGTTGAGGCTTTAGTGCATAGGTATAATAGTAAGACTCATCATTGCCCAATTCCAGAAAAAAGGAACAGATGATTTTAATGATAGCAACAGCTATTAAAAAAGTGTAAAGTTGTTTGTTAGAGATTTTCATTGCGATGCAGCAAATTTAACAGTAAAAAATCCGCAGCTCAATATCAGTGCAATAAAAAACCTCCGCCCCAAGAATGAAGCAGAGGTATGTTATGCCAGAAAGTAAACCATCCCTAACCGATTTAATAATTTTGTTTTAAAAAGCCCCACTCTCTTAATACTTGCTTATAAGTATCGGGATAATTTGCTTGTATTAAAAGCGTAATTGCAACTAATACTTTATGAATTTTTTCTCTATCCAAATCTTTACTCGCTACTTTATTACTGATGCTTTTGCTGTGTCTGTTGTTGTTTTTAGAGCTGTATTAAAACTTGCAATAGTGGTTGTCCAAAAGGCTGTGCCAAATTCTTCTGCTCCAAAACCATCAGCAGCAATAGCATCTTTCATCAAGGTAAGAGCCATTTTTCGTTTATCATTATCTTTTGGCAAATTATACGATTTGTTTTCCTGCACAATACCATATCTGCTAAACTGTGCAGCTGCATTGGCTTTTTTAAATTTCTTTTCAATATATACTTTCACATCTTTTACAGCAGTATCAATAGATTTATTTACCTGTGCTAAAGTTTGTGTTTGCGAAGGGCGATTGCTGCCAACAGCCAATCTTGCAGCAAGCCCAGTATCGTAGCTAGTTACCCAAGTTTTAAATGTTGGTTCGTCAACCCAAAGCAAGGTGAGTGCAGGGGTAGCAGCCCATTTTGTATCTGCGGCTTTTGCAAGGGTTAAAAAATCTGCATCTTTCTTAGGAAAATTACCTGTTGAGATAGGTTCTGAGACAGGTGTTCCACCTGCGGGAGTTTCGCCATCTTTTGGGCTAAACAGTTTTCTTACTTTCATAAAATGTATATTTAGTTTGTTAAAAAAAAGACACGTTCTTAAAAATAATGCTCAAAAAAAATCCTACTTGCTAGTGTTTTTGCTTTCTGTATACAGGTAGGCTCCCGACTTGTTATTGGTTTTTTGTTCTATTGATAGGTAGGAATCCTACCTGCTAATATTTTTTAATTCCATTATCAAGTAGGTTGCCTACTTGATAATGTGTTCACAATCTGCTTTAAAGTAGGTATCCCACTTAGCTTGGTTTATTTAGCTGTTAATCAATGAACTAATCTAAACCAAAAATAAATATTTATTTGAATGAAGATCGAAATGAAATGTTAAAATTTTATTGGGTGCGTTTGATGCGGAAGGAACCTTGAATTTTATGTGCTGCTATTGAACCCGTGTTGAAAATAGCTTGAATGTATTTACCTACAGTATCGTAATGGGTTATTTCTATCGTTCCATTTCCAGTTCCGTAGTTTATTCCTAAATGTCTATAATTTATTGTCGCTGCAAATATTCCGTTAATGCTATTATAGGTAAAACCACTCATATTTTCTGCTGGGTTTTGAGTTAGTGCCTCAAAATTAAATTTACTTCGTTGGTATATGTCAGATGCGTCAACTGCTGTATATGCATTTAAATTATTTCCATAATATGTTGTTCCATCAATTGTATAGACAAAGTATTCATTAATATCTAAACCACAAGCTTTTGCTCCTAAAAAAGAAGTAGAACTACCCATTGTAAGTGTCACTTGAATTGGAATAATACTTCTTTTTAAAGAGTCTGTATCAAAGACATCAAGTGAGGCGATATTACTAGTAAGATTGCAGCTAGGTATTGAAATTATGACATTACCTGAATCTATTAATCCATAGAAGGACTGATTATTGACTTTTGCAATTACATATCCATTCATAACTGGCTTATTGTTGCAGTTTACTACAGTGCCTGTGATGAAAGCTACTTTTGTGTTTATATTTGAGCTTAATGTTACGGTTCCTCCATCTGTATCTTGTGTTAAAGGACTGATGCTTGCGGTGTATATAGGCATGTTACCCAAACACAATGGACTTTCATATACTTTAATTTCCAGTGCCTCATTATATGGTACTAGCTTACTTATACTGCCGTCACTCGATGTGATACCATTTGCAATAGAGCTAAAATTGCTTCCGTTTACTTTTCTAGCTATAGTGACTAAGGCATTTGCGATAGGAAAAAAATGAAAACCAACAAACTTTATTTTGTACTTAATAAATGGTCCAAGGAGATCACAATTCCACCAAGTAAAATGGCTTACAGTCCCTACATAGTTGTTGCCTGTTTTTGTTGCTGTTCCTTGCTCTATCCACATTCCTTTGGTTTCATCAAAAAACCAAAGAGGTATGGTTGCAGGTGCATTTGCTTGTATGCTTGTTACAATTGGGAATGTTAGTGTTGCTGTTTTGCCTGTAGCTATTTGTAAAGCCTCGCCATTACTGCCTTGCAACTCTACTGCCATCATTCCATAACTTGTTAAAACTTGTTCATTATTGCTGGTGTTAATGCCACGCAAATCTCCAGGCATTTCTTTAAAGCAATTGTTACTTGTTGGGTCTAAAAAATATGCACTCACTTTAACTGTGCCAGTATACGCTGCACCAGTTTTTGTTGCCACTGCATTTACACCAAATACAATACTTGCCCCTGTTGCAGTAGTTACTGTGCCACCAGTTGCATTGATAAAGCTGCCAGTTTCGGTTTTCTTTACCAATTGTATAACTACATTATTAATTACTTTTTCTTGTGCAATAATGGTTCTACTTCCTACAAAATAGCCAGTTTTAGTAGCTTTAACCAATCCTACTTTTTGGTTAATACTAGCCTGTGGTATTATAAAATTACCTCCAACATCTGTAATAGTTGTGCTTGTTCCTATGGTAATTTCTACACCATTCAGTGCTGTGCCATCTTGGGCTGTTACTTTTCCTGCAATGGCTGTAGTTATTGCTGTGCCTGCATCATAGGGTACAACGGGGTCTGGTGTTGTGATGGTTTCGTGCTTTTTGCAACTATTAATTAATAAGGATATTGCGATAAGGAGCAGTAAGGTGAAGTGTTTTTTCATAAAACCAGTTTAGTTTCAATATTATAGTCGTAAAACTAAATAAAATGGTTGCTTCAAGTTGAAAATATTTTCTCATCAGCAATAGTTTAAATCATAACAATCATTATAATCTGCGTTCTATTACATTTGCACCATTAAATTATATTTTATGAGTTTTATTTTAGATGTTCACGCACGTCAAATTTTAGACAGCAGAGGAAATCCTACAGTAGAAGTAGATGTTTTAACCGAAGGTGGTTTTACAGGTAGAGCTTCTGTGCCAAGTGGTGCTAGCACAGGCATTCATGAGGCTGTAGAACTTCGTGATGCAAATGCTAAATTGTATGGTGGTAAAGGTGTTTTAAAAGCTGTAAAAAATGTAAATGAAAAAATAGCTCCTGAGTTAATGGGCTTCGATTCTAGCGAACAAGCTGCTATTGATCAAGCAATGATTGATTTAGATGGAACTGAAAATAAAGGTAAACTTGGTGCTAATGCAATTCTTGCCGTAAGTATGGCTGTTGCTAAAGCTGCTGCTGAAGAAGCTGGTTTGCCGTTGTATAGATATATTGGTGGAACAAATGCTAAAACATTGCCTGTTCCAATGATGAATATCGTAAATGGTGGTGCTCACGCTGATAACAAAATAGACTTTCAAGAGTTTATGATTATGCCAGTTGGTGCAACTTCTTTTAGCGAGGGTTTACGTTGGGGAACTGAAATTTTTCACGTATTAAAAGGTGTTTTAAAGAAAAAAGGTTACAGCACAAATGTGGGTGATGAAGGTGGCTTTGCTCCAAATATTCAAAGCAATGAGGAAGCTATTGAAACAGTATTGGAAGCTATTACTGCTGCTGGTTACAAAACTGGTTCTCAAATTGTAATCGCTATGGATGCTGCAAACAGTGAGTTGTGGGATGCTAAGAAAAAGAAATATGTTTTCCATAAAAGCAGTGGCAAAGTAATGAGCAGCGATGAATTGGTGAAATATTGGGAAAGCTGGGTTAAAAAATATCCTATTGCATCTATTGAAGATGGAATGGCTGAAGACGATTGGAATGGTTGGAAAAATTTAACTGATACTATTGGTAAAAAATGTCAGTTAGTAGGGGATGATTTATTTGTAACTAATGTCACTCGTTTACAACAAGGCATTGATAAAAAAATTGCTAATGGTTTATTGGTTAAAGTAAACCAAATAGGAACGCTTACAGAAACTATCAATGCAGTAAGTATGGCTCAGCACAATGGTTATAACACTATTATGAGTCACAGAAGTGGAGAAACAGAAGATGTAACAATTGCAGATTTAGCTGTGGCATTAAATTGTGGTCAAATTAAAACTGGTAGTGCAAGTAGAACTGATAGAATTGCTAAATACAATCAGTTATTAAGAATTGAAGAAGAATTAGGAGCTACAGCAGTTTACTTAGGTAAAAAATTGAAGTTCACTAAATAGTAATTCATTAAAAGAAATATACAAAGGGCTGGCTTGTTAATTCAAGACGGCCCTTGTTTTTTAAACTTGTACTGTATTTTTACTTGAAATAATAAATCCTGAGATTTCTGAAGATGAAAAAGCAACTTGCAAAGAAAAATAAAATAGACAAGGTTGATTGGATTGACATTGATAAAGATTGGAATAAAACCACTGCGTCAAAATTAACTTTTGTTGATTTATTTAGTGGTGCAGGTGGAATAACAAAAGGCTTTGAGCTTGCAGGTTTAAAAGGTATTTGTGGATTAGATTGGTTTGATGCAGCTGGCAAAACTTATAAAAGAAATTTTAAACATTCTTTTGTTGAGGGTGATATAAAACTACCTGAAAAAAAAGATGAATTTTATGAAGCAGTTGAAAAAGGACTCAAAGGAAAAACATTGAATATTGTTGCAGGAGGATTTCCTTGCCAGGGTTTTAGTTTGGCTGGAAATAGAATTGTTGATGACCCTAGAAATTCACTTTATAAAGAACTTTTAGAAATTGTAAAAAAATTGCAACCAGAGTTTGTTGTTTGTGAAAATGTAGTTGGCATTCGATCAATGCTTGATGGAAAAGTTGAAGAAATGATTTTGAAAGATTTTGCTAATGCAGGATATAAAATGAATGTTACTGTGTTAAGAGCTGCAGATTATGCTGTTCCTCAAAAAAGGGATAGGGTTATTTTTATTGGAAACAGAATTGGTAAAACGAATTATTATCCTCAACCTTTTTTAGACCCATCACAATACATTACAACAGGAGAAGCAATTGTAGATTTAATAGAACGTAATGAAGACGCTGCTTTCAATCACGTTCCAACAAAGCATAGACCTGATATGATGGAGAAAATGCTTTTGCTTGAAGAAGGTAAAAGTTTGTACAAAGGATATTCTGATGCTTGGAGAAAATGCCCTTGGAATGAACCATCTTGTACCATTAAAGAGAATCATGGTGGCGTAAATATTCACCCTAAATTACCAAGGGTTTTAACTGCTAGAGAAATGGCAAGGTTGCAATCTTTCCCTGATGATTTTATTTTTGAGGGACCAAAAAATAAACAACTTGTTCAGCTAGGAAATGCAGTGCCACCATTGCTTGCAAAGGCAATAGCACTTGCTATTATCAAATCATATAAAAGTTAAATTTGAAAACAGCGAGCATAAAAAAAGTGGATGCATTTGCATCCACTTTTTTTGTTATTAGATTGAACTAATTATTTATTGAAAACAATAGTTGTTGCGTTTGCTTTTGGAGTAATCCCAGCAATTTTAACTTCTACTTTTTTAGTTTCAGTTTTGTTACCCATTGTTGCTTTAGGATGTAAAGTTGCCAATGTTGGAGCAATTACCAAACTAACAATACTCATTAATTTAATTAAGATATTCATTGAAGGTCCAGATGTATCTTTAAATGGATCGCCAACTGTATCACCAGTTACAGAAGCTTTATGTGGTTCTGATTTTTTGTAATACATCTCACCATTAATTTCAACTCCTTTTTCAAATGATTTTTTTGCATTATCCCAAGCACCACCAGCATTGTTTTGGAAAATACCCATTAAAACACCACTTACAGTAGCACCAGCTAAAAATCCACCTAAAGCCTCAGCACCTAAACCTGGCATAAAACCAATGATTAGTGGAGATACAATAGCAATAGCACCAGGTAACATCATTTTTTTAAGAGAAGCCTCTGTAGAGATAGCAACACATTTATCATATTCTGGTTTACCTGTTCCTTCCATAATTCCAGGAATTGTTCTAAACTGACGACGAACTTCTTCTACCATTGACATTGCAGCTTCTCCTACAGCTCGAATACATAATGATGAGAAAATAAAAGGAATCATCGCTCCTACAAATAAACAAGCCAACACATTTGCTTTGTAAATATCAATACCAGAAATTCCAGCAACACCCACAAACGCAGCAAATAATGCTAGTGCTGTTAATGCAGCAGATGCAATTGCAAAACCTTTACCACTTGCAGCAGTAGTATTACCTACAGCATCTAAAATGTCAGTTTTTTCACGAACTTCTTTGGGCAATTCACTCATTTCAGCAATACCACCAGCATTATCTGCAATTGGTCCAAATGCATCAATTGCTAATTGCATAGCAGTTGTTGCCATCATACCAGCAGCAGCAATTGCAACACCATATAAGCCTGCACACTCATAAGAACCCCAAATACCACCAGCTAAAACAAGAATTGGTAAGAAAGTAGATTCCATTCCAACTGCTAATCCACCAATAATATTTGTAGCGTGACCGGTTGCAGATTGACGAATGATAGACATTACAGGACGTTTGCCCATTGCTGTATAATATTCTGTAATAATACTCATTAAAGCACCAACTACTAAACCAACCATAATAGCACCAAACACACCATTGCTTGTGAATGTATGACCACGTAAAGTCATTTCACCATCTGGTAAAATATAGTATACAAGTCCAAAAGCAGCAAAAGCAGTTAATACCATTGAGCCCCAGTTACCCATATTCAATGCGTTTTGTACTGCTTGAGTACTAACACCCACTTTATCACTAATTTTTACAAAGAATGTTCCTATAATAGAAAGTATAATACCAATACCAGCCAATAACATTGGTAAAAGGATAGGAGCAAAACCTTGAAAATCATCGTGGCTCACAGTTTCCCTTCCCAAAACCATTGTAGCCAAAACAGTTGCAACATAGCTGCCAAATAAATCAGCACCCATACCAGCAACATCACCAACATTATCACCAACGTTATCTGCAATTGTTGCAGGATTACGAGGATCGTCCTCAGGAATTCCAGCTTCAACTTTACCAACTAAATCAGCACCAACGTCAGCAGCTTTAGTGTAAATACCACCACCAACACGAGCAAATAATGCAATTGATTCTGCACCTAAAGAAAAACCAGTAAGGACTTCAATTGTTCTAATCATTTCTGGTGAACTAGGAGTGGAATCGTTTGCAAAAACGAACTTCAAAATAATGTACAGGCCGCCTAATCCTAAAACAGCTAGACCTGCAACACCAACACCCATAACTGCACCTCCTTTAAAAGATACATTTAATGCTTTTGATAAACTAGTACGTGCAGCTTGTGCTGTTCTAACATTTGCTTTAGTAGCAATGCTCATTCCAATGTAACCAGCTAAGGCACTTGCAAATGCACCCACTACAAAAGCTACAGAAATACTCCAGTGACTATCTGGATTAGCACTTGCCATTAATCCTAATAACAAAGCAACAACTCCAACGAAGTAGCCAAGAATTTTCCACTCGGCTTGCAAAAATGCCATTGCACCTTCAGCAATATAGGTACTAATTTTTTGCATTTTTTCGTCGCCAGCATCTTGTTTTGATACCCAGTTGTACTGGATAAAAGTGTAAATTAAACCGATGAGACCCATTACAGGTACGGTGTAGAATAAATAATTCATAATACAGTATTAATAAATTTAGGTGGGCAAAAATAGGGGAATGAGACTAAATTGTGTGTTTAGTACACTTTAGTGGGGATATTATATAGTTTTAGATTTATTGACTAACAAGGACAATAAAGTTTGGAATAAGAAACTGAGAGTTTTAGGAAGAAAACTTATTTGTTATTTAACAATTAAATACAATTTAGGGTTTTAAGAGAAAACCTGCTAGATTGAGAATTTAGCAGGTTTATTTTTAATTTACTTTGGCTAAGTTAGCTTGTTCAATCTGTATTAATAATTTCTTACTTCGTCTCCTTGATACCCTGTTCTTTCAAAGCCAAATAATTTTGAATTCCTTTTAAAATATCCTGAGCCATTTTGTTTTGTTGTTCAGCATCTTTTAGTATTGCTAAATCTTTTTTGTTTTTTAGCATTCCAGTTTCTATCAATATTGCAGGGCATTTGGTGGCTTGCAAAACCCAAATACCTGCTATTCTTTGTTTAACGCCATTATTCGCAAAATGCTGTTTTAGCTGAGCGTTCACACTTTGTGCTAGTATTTTACTAGCATCCATAAACCCATTATTTTTTTCAGGACTTACTACATAAATTTCTGTACCGCTAAATTTATTTTCTTCTTTATCTATAGGGCCATCATTGCAATGAATGCTAACAAATAAATCAGCTTTTTGATTATTTGAGAAATCAGCTTTTACTTTAATATGGTCAAAATGATCATCGTCCCTTGTTAGAACAATTTCAATGTTTTTGCTACTGTTTAGTTGCTTAATTGCTTTTGCAATTACCAAGACAATATCTTTTTCATAAGTTTTTCCATCGATGCCAGTTGCACCAATGTCTTGACCACCGTGTGCTGCATCTATCACAACTTTATATTTTTTTTCTGCTTTCAGTTGAACCGTAGTTTCTTTCTTTCTGAAAGCAAAAAGCAAAACTACAATTGCCAGCAATGGCAAAATAATAAGTCTTCTTAAATAAGATAATCTTGGGTTTTTGTTTTGTGTTAACATAATTAATCTGCGTTTTATTGGTGAAAAGAAAAATGGATTTGTAAGTTTATATTGATGTGTTGGAAATGTTGCTAGTAAAAGCATTGAGGCAAAATCAGTAACATCTGCATTTGCAATAGCTTTATTATCTGCAATAAATTCGTG
>JANYEB010000080.1 GCA_025363355.1 Chitinophagaceae bacterium
GCTGTTAATAGCAATAGCCATCCCAATGGTTGGTCATAGTCAACCAGATCCAGGCGGTAGTCCAGATGTACCAGTAGATGGAGGTATTACTTTGCTGCTAGCAGCAGCAGGGGTTGCAGGTGTTAAAAAACTACGTGACAACAAAAGAAAGAATGCTGAAAAGTTGTAGTTGCATAACACTTTGACATTACTAAATAAAACTGGGTGTATCGATAATTGATACACCCAGTTTTGTATTTTTTAAAGAGGTAGTTTATAAATTATAAAGCCACTTCTAACTCAGGTAATTTTCTTGGTGCAATATTTTTTACAGCATCAGCAATGTGTTTAATGTGTGGGGGTGTGGTACCACAACATCCACCAACAATATTCACAAAACCTTCTTTTGCCCAGTCTTCAATAAAATGTGCAGTTTGATGAGGTTCTTCATCATATTCGCCCATTGCATTTGGTAATCCAGCATTTGGATATGCTGATGTGTAACAACTTGCAATTTGAGCAAGCTCTTCAATATGTGGTCTCATTTCAGCAGCACCCAATGCACAATTTAATCCAATGCTCAATGGTTTTGCGTGAGATACAGAAATATAAAAAGCTTCTAAGGTTTGTCCACTTAATGTTCTTCCACTAGCATCTGTAATAGTACCAGAAATCATTACTGGTAATTCTGCTGTTTTGGTATCTCTAAAATATTTCTTAAAAGCATAAATAGCTGCTTTTGCATTTAGGGTATCAAAAATAGTTTCTATTAAAATTAAGTCAACACCACCATCAACCAAACCTTTTATTTGCTCGTAATATGCAGCAACTGCTTCATCAAAAGTTAATGCTCTAAAACCAGGATTATTTACATCGGGACTTAGTGAAAGTGTTTTATTAAGTGGACCAATTGCACCTGCTATAAATTTGGGTGTTGAGGCATTAAATTCTTCTATTGCCTGCCTAGCACATTTTGCAGCAGCGACATTTAATTCATAAGCAAACGCTTGCATTTCATAATCTGCCATTGCAATAGTTGTGCTGCTGAAAGTATTTGTTTCAATAATATCTGCACCAGCTTGTAAATATTCTTTATGTATTGCTGTAATAATTTGTGGTTGTGTAATGCACAATAAATCGTTGTTGCCTTTTACGTCTAAATGCCAATCTTTAAATCTTTCGCCACGATAATCTTCTTCTTGTAATTTATAGCGTTGAATCATAGTGCCCATTGCACCATCAATTACTAAAATTCTTTTTTCTAATTCTTTTTTAATATCTGCCATAACTTGAAGTTTAAAGTTTAAAGTTTGAAAGTAGCTTAATCACGATGAACTACAAACCAGAAACGAATTAATAAGTAACCGAGAAATAAACGAGGTAATCTGTGTAGATAAATTTTGCAGAATGTCGTTTATTAGTTCAGTTTGGTATTTACCATTTTTTGTGGGTTGAACAATAAACAAATCTGCCCACATTGCAAATATACAAGTGGGCAGATTAAAAAAGTAAAAACTGGCAGTTAGTTTTGGAAGAGAGTTTTTACTTCAGCACTTGAAATGGCTCTATTGAAAATATATACATCATCAATTTTACCTTTAAATAAACCTGACTGTGTATCGAAACCTCCAATCACAGTCCAAAAACTTGCAGTTGGGTAGTTAACTATATTTGTTGTAAATGGTACTTGATTTTGAACCACTAATTCGCCATTCACATAAATACGCATAATGGAATTTGTGTGGTCAAAAGTACCAACAACGTGAGCCCAAACTTTAGAAAAATATAATCCGCCTGGAGTTATCACTTCATTAAAAGTATTACCAGCATCTACATCTTTTCTTACAGCAAGATTTGTTGCACCAGAGCCATTATCTTTAAAGTAAAGTACATAAGGATCTTTTCCTTGATCTGCATTGCCATGCCAAATAATCCCTCTTATTGCAGTTGGATATTCATCTGGTTTTATCCATGCAGCTAATGTGAAACTATTACGCAAATCTGTTGTTACAGAATTAGAAATTTGCATATAACTATTGTTACCATTAAAATAATAGGCGTTGTTTTGAATGCCAAATCTGTCAGTGGTTGGTGTGCAATTAAAAACTTGTGGCGAATTGTTGAATGTGGTGCTGTCTATATAGTTTCCAGTAAAAAGCAATTTGACTACTAGACCAGTTGTATCAACTGTGTTCGATTGAACTATAACATTAATAGTTTCTTTTTTACAACCTACAAGGCCGACTAGGATTAAGAAGCCGGCCAGTGTGGGTATTGTTCTTGTCATCTTCATTTAGGGTAACGGTATTTATATAAGAACGTTGCAATCTATTAAACATAATATGTTTAATTTGGTTTGTTAAAAAGTATTGATAAATGTCAGTGTTATGCACAGGTGTGATTAAAAAGTAGTTGTAACAGTAACCTCGATTTCGTCAGATATACCATCAGGTACTGTAATTCCAAAAGTTTTTGGCTTTATTTTAAAAACACTTTTTAAAGAAACTTTTCCATTAACGATGGTTATAGTACCTGTTTGTTTGACTTTTTGGGTAACGCCATGCATTGTTAAACTTCCATCAGCAGTTACTGGATAACTTCCATTTTTTGTAAAATTTACGGATGTAATATTTGTAATATTTCCTGCAAAAGTCGACTTAGGAAATTTGTCGCTGTACATATAATCCTTATCATTAAAATGCTGTTGCATTAAACTGTTTTCGAACTTAAAACCCTTGATAAGAACTGCAAAACTAATTTGCCCAGTTTTATCGTTTAAGCTGCATAAAACTTGTTTGTTTATAGCCTCAACATCTTCTGCTACTGTATGTGAAAAAAACTTAACAGACGCAGATTTTGTTGAATACGTTTTTTGTGCTTGTGCTAAAAAAGGAGCAAAACATAAAAACATTATTGAGATTCTTTTTAACATATTTTATTTTTTAATAATTACACCTTCATTGAATTGAACATCACTTAAGAAACCAGTACACATACCTTTAAGGGTAGTTGCTGTTCCAGCTTTTAAAGGCTCTATACTGTCTTTTAAAACAAAGTAAACATTTACTGTGCTATCGGCAGATTGAAGCATAATTGTAGTTTTACCATTCTCTATTTTAGATTCTTTAATAGTACCACTTACTTCAATTATCTTGCCATTGTATAAGCTATCAGATTTTGTTTCATTGGCTTGATAAGCTGCAACAATTTCTGTTGCCGTTGTAGCAGCACCCTTTTTGGTCGTAAAGTTTCTATACCAATCTGTAGTCGGCAATTTGAATACAAAAAACCAAACACCAACTACACCTAGTATGGCTGCAATTACTAGATATTTTAAAATCTTTTTCTTGTTCATTTTATATTGTTTAACACAAATGTAAAACTGTTTTAAAAAGAAAAGAGACTAAACAATGTTTAGTCTCTTTTCTTTTTATTGATTTCGTAAATTATTGCAATATCAAACTTTTTGTTTGCTGAAAATTGGGTGATACAAATTTAACAAACAGCATACCTTTTAAATCGTTCACTTTTGGTACAAATGAAACACGATTGAATCCTGAGATAAGATTAGTAGATAATTGTTGTAACACTCTACCACTTTCGTCCATAATAATAACATCCATATACCTAGACTTATCACTTAAAATTTCTACAGTAGCAGGTTCATTTTTTCTGATAACAGTTGGATAAATATTTCTAATTGTAACACCAGAAATCACTGGTTTTATGCTAATGCTATTTGAATATTTAGTAGCCCCATCTTTATCAACCAACTTTAATCTATAAAATATTTGGCTGCCATTGTTATTAGTGAGTTTGGCATCTGTATAGCTATATGAAATGGGTAAAGTTGAACTGCCACTTGCATTTATTTTACCAATGCTAAAGAAAAACTGTCCATCATCACTTCTCTCAACATCAAAATAATTGCTGTTAACTTCATTAGCTGTTTGCCATTTAAGAATAACATTATTATTGTCTGTAGATGCAACAAAGCTATTTAATTCAATAGGTAAAGTAACAACTGTAGAAGCTGCATAAATATAATCACCATCTGAACCACCAGTTCCATTTGCAGCGTTACCAACATAATAAAAAGTTACAGTTCCACTTGCACTTGCAGGTGCTGTCCATTTTAAATTGGTATAAGTATAAGTGCTAGCATTAGCAGTTGTAACAGCATTGCTGTGACTTAGTTCTGTGCCATTTTGTGCAGCATTTGCATTGGTGCTAGAAAATGCACCAACTGATGTGCCACCACTATTTACAGCCTTCATAGAAAAGCCCCATTTTTTTCTATTAGCTGTAGCGTGAGTGATTTTTAAAGTTAAATTATAAGCTGTTCCTGGTACATAGCCTCCTGATGGCAAACCTGTAACAGCTACACTTCCCCCTGCTGTATTTAAAGAAAAACTTGAGTGACATGAGTTACAATAACTACCAGTTGCACCTGTTAAACCAGTTGGTGGTACAGAAGAATAATTGACAGATTTTACCCCAGATTGGAGTATAACAATACAAATAGAAAGGGAAAGAATTGTGTAAATTTTTTTCATAAACTGATTAATTTTTGCCAAAATATGAAAATTATCTTAAACACATGAAAATATGACTATTTTTTTGATGAAGTTTTCTTTATTAAGGAAAATGTGTACTAAATTACTTGACATATTGCTGCACAGGCAACCTGTTAGTTAAACTTTTGGCTAATGTCATTTCATCGGCAAATTCAAGTTCTCCGCCAAAAGCAATACCTCTAGCTATGGTAGTTATTTTGCAGTGTAAGCCAGATAGTTTTTTTTGAATATAATATATGGTAGTATCGCCTTGTATATTTGGGTTTAAGGCAAATATAATTTCTTCAATTTCTTCTTCTGAAATTCTTTTAATCAGTGATTCTATATTCAAATCTGTTGGACCAACGCCATCAAGTGGAGATATAATACCACCCAAAACGTGATAAGTTCCATTAAACTGTTGTGTGTTTTCTATGGCAATTACATCACGAATGTTTTCTACCACACAAATAAGTTTTTGATTACGCATTTTGTTAGCACAAATGCTGCAAGTATTGGCATCGCTGATATTATGGCACCTATGGCAAAACAAAATTTCTCTTCTCATTTTAGCAATGGTTTCGCTAAAATATTCTACCTGTGGCGTATCTTGCTTCAATAGATGAAGCACAAGTCTTAGTGCAGTTTTTTTTCCAATGCCCGGCAATTGAGAAAAAGAATCTACTGCATTTTGCAAAAGTGATGAAGGTAGAATCATTGATAAAACGAAAGTAGATGAACCGCAAAATTGCGATTATTTATGCTGAAAGAATTACATTCTTCTTCTTTGTTTTCTTTTGTCACGATGTTTTAAAATGGGCACTTTACTTTCCGTACCATTTAAAATTCTGCCAATATTTTTTTGATGTGTTAGCACAACCATCAATGCTACAATAATAGCAAAGATTCTATATAGTGGTTCGTGAGCATTATAAACAAATAGTATGAATACCATAAAAGAAATACCTGCTAAAATTGAACTTAGCGAAACAAAACGAGTTAGGTATAACACCAATAAAAAAACGGCTATACACAATACAGCAACTATTGGTTGAATTGCCAATGCCATTCCAAATAAAGTTGCAACACCTTTGCCACCTTTAAAATTAGCCCAAATTGGAAAAACGTGACCAATCACAGCTGCTAGTCCTAGACCAATCATAAAATTGGTTCTGTGCAATTCGTTGGTACTATAATGTTGAATTAGAATGTGCATTGATGTAGCAATAACACCTTTTAAAATATCGGCAGCCATTACAATGCTACCCCATTTTTTGCCAAGCACTCTAAAAGTATTTGTAGCTCCTGCATTACCGCTACCATATTCTCTGATATCGATATTAAAGAAGTGCTTGCTTATCCAAACTGCAGTTGGGATAGACCCAATTAAGTAAGCAAGTATTATCAACAAAAATTCATCCATAAGGTGTACTATGTTTTTTCAGACCTGCAAATATAACGGCAACCGCCAAAAAAATAATTAAAAGTTAATATAAGGTAGCAAATCTGTGGTGGCTTAAGCTAACTACAGCTTAAATAAAATAGCAATCCATGCACCTTTTGTTACTGTTTTAATGTGTTGCCAACCTTTATTTTCTGCTAGTTGAAGAATGTCTTTTTCATCTTCAATTAACAATCCACTCAATAAAATATTTGCATTTGGTGAGCAAGCTGTGTGCAGCAAATCAAAATTATCCTGAATAATATTTTTATTAATGTTTGCTATTACCACTTCAAAAGGATGAGTAGTTGCAGCAGTATCAGCCTTTACAATTTCAATGTGTTTACAATTGTTTTGAGTAACATTTTCAATGGCATTATCAATGCACCAATCATCATAATCAACAGCAAGAATTTGTGTGGCACCAAGTTTTTCTGCAAGAATGGCAAGAATTCCTGTACCAGTGCCAAAATCAAAAACTGTTTTATTGGTAAAGTCAATTTCTTTCATCAATTGCATAACACTGTATGTTGTGGCGTGGTGACCAGTGCCAAAACTCATTTTGGGTGTAATTACAATTTCGTGTGCTACGTTGGTTATTGGCTGATGAAAATGAGCCCTAACCCCAACAAAATCACCAACAGTTACAGGTTCAAAATTAGATTCCCAAACCTCATTCCAATTTTGTTGTTCAATAGTATTTTGGGTAAAATTGAGTTGGTATTCTTTTGCAAATATTTCAATAGCTGCTTTATCAAATTGAGTAGCATATATATATGCTTTCACATCTGTATCATCTTGTTCAAAACCATCATAACCCATTTCGGCAAGTTGAGCAATTAGCACATCTTGCAATTCAATATCAGTAGTTGGAATAATAATTTGTGTATGGTTCATTGTATATTTTCTGTTTGTTGCTGATAGATTAACTATAAAATATTAGCTGGTGAAAATATAGTTTTTGAAACAATTGGCTATTGGCTTTGTTTTAAAACATTACAGCTCCTTAACCTTACTTCACCATAATTCTCTTTACATTTTCTCCTTCAAGTCCAACAGCTTTTAAGAAATAAACACCTATTGTGATGTTACCATTTTGTTTAAGATTTATTGTAAAGCTATTATTGCCTTTTTGCAGTTCGGTAGTTTGTTTTAAAATTGTTTTTCCTTGAGCATCTGTTAATTCAAAACTTACTGTTTTATTTACTTTTGATACAATACTAACTTTAATTAAACCACTGGTAGGATTAGGACTAACTGACCAAACATCATTTAAGTTTTGGGTTTCTACTTTTGACTTTTGAGTTAAGATGATATTGTGCTGATTAAAGTCTTTATCCCAAGCTGCAATGTCGGCAATATCATTTGTAATTGTTAGTTGTAAATCTGTCGACGGTCGACGGTCAACTGTCAACCGAAGAACCAAAGTAAACAACTCTGTTCCATCTTCAAGTGTTCTTTCAATAGCATTTTTATCAGTCCATATAAAACTGATATTACCATTTTGATTTGATTGTTTTTCGTTGAAATCAATATTAAGTTTATTGTTTTCAATTCCTACAAATTCATACTTGCTATTATCAAGGTGCAATGTGTATTGCATTGCAACAAGCCCTTTAAAGTTGTTTACTGTAATAGGGATTCTTACAGCCGAATTCCCAATTCCCAATTCCTCATTCCTTAAAGTGTAAACAAACTCCACAGGCTTAGTAACTACACCCCTTGCTACAGCAGCATTCCAACTATCATTCACATCGCCCAATTTAACACCAATAAATGTTTGATTGATTTTGTTACTGGTTAAATTAGTAAAGCTAATACTGTCTTTAAAAGGGAATGGATTTGTAGTATCTGGAAATTGATATGCACTATCAACAAACTCCCAAAGCCTATCAATTTTGTTTACGCCAGAGCCTTTTGTAAACGTGGTATCTGTGCCAAGTATCAAACGTTTTATACGCAATAAATCAGTTGCATTAACTACTTTGTCGCCATTAACATCAGCTGCAATAAGTTTATAAGCATTATTTAATTTAGCAGTGTTTAAAATATGCCTTTGCACAAACAATACATCTGTAGCGTTTAAACCATTCGCTTTGGTGATATCGTTGTTTTTGGTGGGTTTTAAAACAATATTGCTGTTTGCCGTAATGCCAGATGTAAACTGATACGCCCCATTAGCATCGCTTAGCATAGTTGAAATACCTTTTAAGTTACAAGTAACAGTTTTAATTGATTTTGATAAAGATGTTTTAATTCTTCCTGCTATTGAAAGATTGGCTCCCACACCATTAATTCTTAATGAATCTTCGCTACCAGTAATCGTTAAATCATTGCCAAATTTATCGTTACACCCAATAGGAATAGCTGTGACCTTAAACCAGCCATTTGGTGCAGTAGTAATTAATGGAAAGCTAATAGTTAAGACCTGTCCACCATTAGCTGTGAGTGCAGTTGTGTTAAACCTTGTTAAAGCAATGCTAAGTTTACCGGTAGTTATTTCTGTGTAATCTTCAATTTTGGTGTAATTTACATTTAAAGTTCCAAAAATAGAACCAGCATAGTTGATGGCTATATTGTTTGTATTAACAAAAGCAGGGTCGAAATAAATTTCGAAAGCTACACCATATAAATTGTTTAAAGGATATGCAGCACTGCCAATTGTAATACTGACTTGTTCTGTAAATGGCAAAGCAGTTGATTGAATTAACGTATCTGGCATATTCACATTTACAGCAGGTAAATTTGGTTGAAATGCTTTTGAGGTAATCAATTTTAATGCAGCTTTTGCAATTCCTTTTGCATGAACTTTTGTTAAGTTAAAACCAATAGCAGCTTGGTCTGCAAGGTCAATAATACCATCAGCATTACCATCAGCAAAAGTCTTGTAAGCACTACTTCCTTTTGTTGCAATTTCGTAACCCCATAAAATGGCAGGTTGTGCAGTCCATTGCAAACTTCCTTCTGGACGAATTGGACCAGTTGCACCATAAAAATATCCGATAGGTAATAAATCAACCACATTATCTTTTTTATCGTTATTTAAATCTCCAGGCCAAACAGGTACATAGTATCTGCATTTGGTTGTATCGCTAAACATTGATATAGCATTAAAAGATGGAGGTTGCACACCCAAAGTGTTATATATAGATAAATTGGAAAGCGTAAATGGTAAAGAATATGTATTGGGAAACCATTGATTAAATGCAACTGTTGAAGGAAGTTTTTTTAATACAAATCTAAAGTCATAAACCGTTCCATCGCCATTGCTACCAGGCTGTCCGGTAGTTTTTGTCATACCAAAATTAATTCTATCATCTACAATTACTGGTGGCTGATTAATAATGCTTGTGCCAAGATAATTGCCTACAGTCGCATCAAACAATGTTAAATAAGTAGAGTCAAATTTTAAATATCCAAAAGTTGAGAAGATATTTATGCCATTTTTTATTTTAACTTTTACGTGAAGCGTGTCGCCAAAATAATTTATAGCAGAATCTGATTTCACTTCTAAATAACCATCACAAGAAGTATAATTCGTAACAGTAAAAGTTGCAGTGTTCTTACATTTTATTGAGTCGATTGCTGTAACAGTATAAGTTCCTGGCGTGGTTGCATAAATTGTGTTGCCAGATTGCCCATTGGTGCAAGTATAAAAAACAGGACTATAAAGTGTTGTGTTTATTTCTCTTGCTGCTCCTCCACATAATTGAAAAGGAGTTGGTACAACTTTAAAACTTGGCACACCACCAGCGTGTAAAACATTTGGACTATAACCTGTTTCGCTAGGATTTATTAAACTTAATAAACCTGTTCTAACTTTTCCTAAATTGATTTGAATACTCGTTGTAGAAATTACATTAAAAGAACTAACAGGAACGCCACCAACTTTAACAGCTGTAATGCCTATAAAGTTGCTTCCGGCAACAGTAATGATATCGCCAATACAAACAGAGTCTTTAGATATACTTGTAATTATTGGTAGAGGATATGCAGTTTCAATATCGATTGTAGTAAGGTTATTACCTCCTGCATTAAATGCTGTAATAAAATAAGTTGTTGATGCAGATAACACAGTTGGATTACCACTTATAACGCCTGTACTTGAATTAAAAGTTAGTCCTGCTGGCAAACTTGGTGTAATTGAAAATGAAGCAATAGCACCACCTGTATTTGTAGGTGTTAAAGGGAAAATAGTAGTGCCAATAATAAATTTTTGACTGCTTGCTCCATAGCTTATTGCAGGTTCAGGAATAAGTCGAGTAACATTTATTGTATATATTTTTATAGTCGTACCATCTTCTGCTGTAACCTTTAACTGTATTGGATTTACTCCAACATTTAAGGGCAAAGCTGCACTCGCAACACTGCTTGCTGCTGCTACAAAACTGCCACCATTAACTGCGATTTCAATGGTTGCATTTAGCAAATTATTGGGTGTAAGTATTGGTGTAACTGTAACAGATGAAACATTATTGAACACTTTAGATGTATAGCTAATGATAGATGATGAAAATACTGGAGCGAGTGTACCAGAACTCATAGATATTGACGATAAATTTGTATCGTCTGAAAGTAATCTTGTAACTGTAATAGTGTATATTTTTGTGCTACCATCTTGTGCTGTAACTTTTACATCAACTGTATTTACCCCCACATTTATAAGAAATGGTGCCGATTGTGAACCACTAACTAATACACTATAACCTCCACCATTTACTTGCATTTCCAACGTTGAATTTATTTCGGCTTTGGTAGCTAAAATACTAATACCACTTGTTGAATTATGGACACTAGCAGTATAACTTGTAATTGCAGATGAAAAAATTGGACTTATAACGCCTCCCATCATAGATAATGACAACAAGTTTGCATTAGGACTGCCTAAGGTTGCAATACTTACTGTTGTACTCCCACTTCCAAAAGCATTAGATGCAGTAATGGTATATGTTGTTGCTGGAGTTATGATAGTTGGCGTGCCACTTATAACACCATTTGCCATATTTATATTCAACCCTGCTGGTAAAGCTGGATTGATAGTGTAGCCAAGTGTGCTTACTTTTCTAACTTTATTGTTGCCAGCATCAGCTACATATATATTCCCTAAAGTATCTAATGCTACGCCATTAGGAGAAGAAAAACTAGCAGCTATGCCTGTTGAGTCTTTTGAACCTGATATTCCACTTCCTGCCAAAGTTGTTACAACGCCACTAGTTGTTATTTTACGAATTTTATGATTACCAGCATCGCATAAATACAAATTACCTAGGGCATCTATTGTTATTCCTCTTGGAGCATAAAAACTAGCTAAAATACCTATTGAATCTTTTGACCCATTAGTACCGCTGCCTGCAAAAGTAGTTACTACACCAGTAGCAGTTATTTTGCGAATTTTATTACTAGATTCAGATACAAACAGATTACCCAAATTATCTATTGCCAAACTAGTTGGGTAAACAAAGCTTGCTAAAACACCAGTAGAATCTTTAACAATTGGTGTACCACTTCCTGCAAAAGTAGTTACCACACCAGCAGCAGTTATTTTACGAATTCTATGATTAGTCTGGTCAGTTACAAATAAATTGCCTAGTAAATCAACTGCAATGTCTGTTGGGTTATTAAAACTTGCAGCTATACCTGTGCCATTTGCAAAAGCTGCAGAACCACTACCTGCTAAGGTAGTTACTACACCTGCAGCAGTTATTTTTCTAATTTTATTATTAAAAGCATCTGCTACATAAACATTACCAATGGCATCAACAGCTATTCCACTTGGATAAGAAAAACTTGCGGCAGTTCCTACACCATTTATAGAGCCTTGTGCACCACTACCTGCAAATGTTGTTACCATACCAGTGGGTGTTATTTTTCTAATTTTATGATTGTATTGATCTGCTACAAATAGATTTCCTGCAATATCAATGGCTATTCCAAATGGAGTATTAAATCTTGCTAATAACCCTGTTGAATCTTTAAACCCTGCAACATTATTCCCAACAAAGCTAGTTACTTGTCCATAAGTTGTTACACTTCCAATATTTGTTGGGTTTAATGGAGTTATAACTTGATTTACAATAAAATTATTCGTGCTTGGTGTATAAGAAATTGCTGGGCTTCTTGTTACGGATATATTATATATTTTTTGTGTAACGCCATCTTGTGCAACTACTTTAACCTGTAATATATTTTCTGTTACACCCAATGCAAGTGAAGGTGAAACAGTGCCACTGTTAATAGCTGTATATCCTCCTCCATTTAGTTGATATGAAATATTAGCATAAGCATCTGCCTTGGTAGGTGTAAATGTTATAGCATTGATTGCACCCAATACACCAACTTTATAATTCGTTAAGGAAGCAGAAAAGTTTGGATTCAAACTTCCTGCACTAAGTACTAAACCAGATAAATCGGCATTACTTGAAATTCTATTAACAGTAATGGTATATATTTTTATTGTTCCATCTTGAGCAGTGACTTTTACATCTATTGTATTATTACCAATATTTAATGCCAATGGAGAAGATGCAGTTCCACTAGCAATATTTACATAGCCACCATTATTTACTTGAATTTGAGTTGTAGAGAGGGTTATTTGATTGGTAGGTGTAACAGTAATGGTTGATGTTGTATTGGAAACACTTGCTGTGTATGCAGTTGTTGCTGCATTGAAAATGGGAGACAATGAACCAGAATTGGTGGTCAATGATAAAAGATTGTTGTCATTACTAGCTGCTACAGCAATAGAAATTGTTGCATTGCTACTGCCTGCGTAATTTGTAGCTGTAACGGTATAATTTGTTAGAGCTGAGACAAAACTTGGCGTGCCAATAATATCTCCATTACTATTGAAGCCTAATCCAAATGGTAAAACAGGATTGGCACTAAAACTAGTGGCATTTCCTCCTACATTAGTGGCTACAAGCGGTATTGTTGGAGGTTGATAGACTATGTAATTACAAGTGCTAATTGCATAACTAAGGCTTGGTGCTCTTAAAACTCCTACTTTATATATTTTTGTAGTAACACCATCTTGTGCAATTACCTTAACATTAATGACGCTTTCAGTTGTAGCCAATGCTATTATTGCAGATGCAGCACCACTATTAATTGCAGTGTAAGCACCCCCATTTATTTGTATGGAAATAGTAGCATTTGATTCAGACTTAGTAGGTGTTATTGTTACTGAATTTGTAGTTGCTAATTCAGCGACTTTATATGATATAATTGAAGATGAAAAGGCAGGACTTAAACTACCAATACTCATTTGCAAATTAGATAAATCAGCATTTTGTGATGCACAGTTTACTGTGATGGTATATACTTTTATTGTAGAACCATTTTGTGCTGTAACTTTCACATCAATATTATTTATTCCAACATTTATTGGCAAAGCTCCTGATGCTGTTCCACTCGCAACTGTAGCATAACCTCCACCATTTACTTGAGCTTGAATAGTAGCATTTCCATCTTCTTTTGTAGGTGTTACTGTTAATGAAGTTGTTGTATTTGGAACAGTTACACCATAAGCAGTTACTGCATTGCTAAAACTTGGAGAAAGGGTTCCCAAACTTATTGTTAAATTTGATAAATTAGCATTAGTACTAGCCAAAGTAGCAATGTTAATGACTGTAGTTCCATTTCCACTTAAATTAGATGCAGTAACTGTGTAATTAGTTGCTGGTGTAATCGTAGTTGGTGTTCCACTAATACTACCAGTTATAGCATTTATGCTTAAACCTGTTGGTAAATTAGGACTTACCTTATAACCCAACACACTAATTTTTCTAATTTTATTATTATCAACATCAACTACATAAACATTACCTGTTGCATCTAAAGCAACAGCATAAGGATTAGAGAAGCTTGCAGCAATACCTGTAGCATCAGTAGACCCTTGTGTGCCACTACCTGCAAAAGTAGTTACAACTCCAGCAGCGGTTATTTTACGAATTTTATTGTTGCCAATATCAGCAATAAATATATTCCCTAAAGCATCTACTACTACACCAAATGGGAGGTAAAAACTAGCAGCAATGCCTGTAGCATCAGTAGAGCCTTGAGAGCCATTACCTGCAAAAGTTGTAACTAAACCAGCAGCTGTAATCTTGCGAATTTTATTGTTACCTTGTTCAGCAACATACATATTGCCTACTGCATCAAAAGCCACTCCTCTTGGAATATTAAAACTAGCTGCAATACCTGTAGCGTCAGTTGAGCCTTGTGAGCCACTACCTGCAAAAGTGGTTACTACACCTGCAGTTGTTATTTTACGAATTTTATTGTTTCCTGCATCTGCTACATATATATTTCCTGAGCCATCTATTGCCAAACCAGAAGGAATATTAAAACTAGCAGCAGTTCCTGTTGCGTTTGTTGAGCCAGTAGCACCACTACCTGCAAAAGTTGTTACCACACCAGCTGGTGTTATTTTTCTAATTAAATTGCTAGATGGCTCAGCAACATAAATATTTCCACTTGCATCTACTGCTATAGCAGAGGGATTAAAAAAACTAGCAGCCACACCTGTGCCATTTGTTGAACCCAATGCACCACTACCTGCAAAAGTTGTTACTATGCCAGCAGCAGTTATTTTGCGGATTTTGTTGTTGTTTGCATCTGCAACATACGCATTACCCACAGCATCAAATGCTATACCTCTTGGATTATCAAAACTTGCTGCTATGCCTGCAGCATTTGTTGAACCAGCAATGCCACTTCCTGCAAATGTTGTTACTTGCCCATAAGATATGGCACCACCTGTATTTGTAGGTGATAATGGTGATATAATTGCATTAATAATATAGGACTGTGGGGTTGAATAACTAATTGCTGGCAGTGCTTCTCTAGTTACTGTAATAGTATATGTTTTAATAAAAGTATTGTTTTGTGCAGTAACTTTTACAGCTATTGAATTGCTACCAACATTTAAGGCCAAGGCTGCCGATGCACTACCACTAATTACAGTTGCTAATGTGCCTCCATTTACACTTACTTGAATACTTGCATTTATCTCTGCTTTTGTAGGTGTAACTGTAACAGCACTTGTAGCATTTAAAACATTTGCAGCATAAGTATTTGTTGTTTCGCTAAAGCTAGGTGTCAGCGTTCCTGAGCTTATTGTTAATGCAGAAAGATTTGCATTGTTGCTAAATACTGCTATGTTAATAACATAACTGCTGCTACCACTAGTATTTTTTGCAGTTACTGTATAGTTAGTTGCTGCTGATGCTGTGGTAGGTGTGCCAGTAATATCTCCAGATGCAGCGTCTAAACTTAATCCAGCAGGTAAATTAGGGCTAACTGTATAGCCAAGTTGTGTTATTTTTTTTACTAAGTGAGTACCACTAGCACCAGAATATACATTCCCTAATGCATCTACAGCTAAGCCATATGGAGAACTAAAATATGCTAAAGTACTAACTATACCATCTGTGGTTATTTTCCTGATTCTCTGATTGCCAAGGTCAGCTACATAAACATTTCCTTGTGCATCTACAGCTACTCCATAAGGAGAGTCAAAAGTTGCTACTAATGCACTACCATCGATTGAGCCAAAGCCTCCACTACCAGCATAGGTTGATACAGCACCTGCAGGAGTTACTTTCTTGATTTTTCTTTCATTAGCATCTGCAACATATACATTGCCTGAACCATCCACTGCTGCACTAGCAGGATATTGAAACCCTGTGGCTAGGGTTGTTACTACTCCTGCTGGGGTTATCTTTCTAATTTTGTTTATATTAACATCTGCAACATACACATTACCCGAAACATCTACAGTTAGAGCTTCTGGTCTAGCAAAACTTGCTAAAATACCAGTAGCATCGGTGGTACCAGCAATTCCACTACCAGCAAGTGTTGTAACAACACCTGCTGGAGTTATTTTTCTAATTTTATAATTAAGGGCATCTGCTACATAAAGATTTCCAGTTGCATCTAAAGCTACACCATAAGGAGAATTGAAACTGGCAGCTGTTCCTGTGCCATTTGCAGAACCAGCAATACCGCTTCCTGCAAAAGTCGTTACAACCCCTGCTGCTGTTATTTTTCTAATTTTATTATTATCTCTATCTGCTACATACACATTACCAGCTGCATCTACAGCTACCCCAACAGGGTAATTAAAACTTGCAGCTATGCCAATGCCATTTGCAGCACCAATTGTTCCACTACCTGCCAAAGTGCTTACCTGCCCATAATTTATAGCACCACCAATATTAGTTGGTATTAAATCTGGTATAACACTGCCTGTTGTATAAATTTTTGCTCCACTTGGGTAACTAATGTTGGGGGCTTGTGCAAATACATTTACAGTATTTACCAAAAAAAAGAAAGCAACAAAAAAGGCGGAAAATAGAAATTGGGTTTGTTTGGATTTCATCATAAGTTTTAAGTTAATTTTAATACACCCAGCACGAAACTAACACAAAAAATGATGAGTTGAGGATTAAATCAAAATGAAGTAAAATCAAACCAAAACACTTTATCAAACTATAATTTTTTCTTCTAGCCTTATCGGCAAATTCTCTTTGCACTACACCCAAACTCTCTTTGCGTTAAAGGCAACTTGTTTATCGGTTAAAGATAAGTTGGTTATGCAGCAAAAACAACTTTCTTTTAAAGCTTAGAAAACAACTTGGTTTCTAATACTTGCAACCAACTTGCTTTTCAATAGGATAATAAAGGCGTCCCCAATAATAGAAAACTCCCAAGCTTTTACACTTGGGAGTTTTCTATTATAAACTTTAATCTGCTTTAAAATTTACTTAACTATAATCCTCTTTATATTCTCACCTTCAAGTCCCAAAGCTTTTAAGAAATAAACACCTGTTGTGACGTTACCATTTTGTTTAAGGTTTAGCGTAAAGTTGTTGCTTCCTTTTTGCAATTCAATATTTTGTTTGATGATTGTTTTTCCTTGAGCATCTGTTAATTCAAAACTTACTGTTTTATTTACTTTTGATACAATACTAACTTTAATTAAACCATTAGTAGGGTTGGGGATAATAGACCAAACATCATTTAAGTTTTGGGTTTCTACTTTTGACTTTTGAGTTAAGATGATATTGTGCTGATTAAAATCTTTATCCCAAGCAGCAATGTCGGCAATATCATTTGTAATTGTTAGTTGTAAATCTGTCGACGGTCGACGGTCAACTGTCAACCGAAGAACCAAAGTAAATAACTCAGCTCCATCTTCAAGTGTTCTTTCAACAGCATTTTTATCAGTCCATAAAAAACTAATATTACCATTTGTATTGGCTTGTATTGTATTGTAATCAAAACCTTGAAGGTTTTTGAAACCTTCAAGGTTTACAAATTCATAATTCTTATTATCAAAGTGAAGCGTGTATTGCAATGCAACAAGTTCTTTAAAGTTGTTTACTGTAATAGGGATTCTTACAACCGAATTCCCAATTCCCAATTCCTCATTCCTTAAAGTGTAAACAAACTCCACAGGCTTAGTAACTACACCCCTTGCTACAGCAGCATTCCAGCTATCATTCACATCGCCCAATTTAACACCAATAAATGTTTGATTGATTTTGTTACTGGTTAAATTAGTAAAGCTAATACTGTCTTTAAAAGGGAATGGATTTGTAGTATCTGGAAATTGATAAGCACTATCAACAAACTCCCAAAGTCTATCAACTTTGTTTACGCCAGAGCCTTTTGTAAATGTGGTATCTGTGCCAAGTATTAAACGTTTTATACGCAATAAATCTGTTGCATTAACTACTTTGTCGCCATTAACATCAGCTGCAATAAGTTTATAGGCATTTGTTATTTTAGTAGTGTTTAAAATATGTCTTTGCACAAACAAAACATCTGTAGCGTTTAAACCATTCGCTTTGGTGATGTCGTTGTTTTTGGTGGGTTTGTAGGTGATATTCGAATTGGCTTTAATGCAAGTATCAATGTAGTTTTGACTAAATAGTTGATTTGATGTTACATTGCCTTTTATCTTCATTACAACATTGTTAATTGCTTTTTTCATAGGAGTTATTAAATCACCTCTTGTTCTTAAATCAATATTTATATTAACTACATCATACAAACTATCGCAGCCTAAATTTGATTTAATAGCACTTTTAATAATTGTATCAGTAGTGAAAATGATATTTTGATAAATAACTTTTGAACATCCATTTATATTTGAGAAATTAACAGCAGCAATTGGACAAGTAAAGTCTAAAGGGCAAGATAGTTGATAGGGAATATTTCTGTAATAACTATTAGTTCCATCTCCTAATTGTCCATACTCGTTATTGCCCCAAACCCAAATCGAACTATCTTTTTTAATAGCGACTGTATGTAGGTCTCCAACAGAAATTAAAGACCAATCATAGTAATTTGTAATTTCTGTTGGGTCGAACTTATCAACAGCGTTGGCTAAACCTAAACCTAAATTTCCATATAAATTACTACCCCAAGTCCAGGCAGATCCACCATATTTTGTCGCGGCAGAATATTGCCTACCAGCACCAATAGATAACCAAAAGTATCCACCATTAATTTGATTCGGCAACAAAATGGTAGAATCCTTGTAGTATGAACTCATAGCTAGCTGTCCATGATTGTTTATCCCCCAAGCCCATAATGTTCCATCATAGTTTATTGCTAAAGTATGTGATTGCGAAGAAGTCACAGTTGTCCATTGGCTACCAGGATTTATTAAGGTTGGCATTTTTTTATTAATAATATCACCAACTCCTAACTGTGCATTATTATTTAAACCCCACGCCCATAAAGACCCATCATTTTTTATTCCGAATGTACTTAGCGAATTTGTATAAATATTTTTCCAATTATTATTTGTGCCTATTTGTGTAGGTGTATCTGCAATAACTAAGGAACTGTCTCCTAATTGACCATATAAATTACTACCCCATGCCCAAAGTGTTCCGTTATTCTTTATTCCAAAAGAACAAGCATCCCCAGCACTTACCGATTTCCATAATGATGTGCCAATATGAATAGGGATTGTGCTTTTTGTACTATTTCCATTGCCTAATTCTCCATTATCATTGCCACCCCAAGCCCAAAGTGTGCTATCATTTTTTAATGCCAAGGTGTGTGCACTCCCTCCATCAATAAATTTCCAGTCATTTGATGTACTGACTAAAGTGGGATTATTTTTATTCACAGTATCGCCTACACCTAGCTGACCCGATTGGTTCAAGCCCCAACTCCAAAGTGTTCCATCTCTACTAATAGCTAATGTATGATTCGTTCCTGTATATATACTATTCCAACATCCTTTTGGAATAGGAATATTAGAAGTAAACCCATAGAGATAACCGATACCATAATTGCCTTGCACATATACATTGCCACTTGCACCACTTTGTAAAACTGCTAAAATGCAACTATCATTTAGTACTTTAAAATTGCTAGAGTGTGCTTTAGTCGTATCTCCAAAATTAACAGAATTAATGCCAGTGAAATTGTGCCCTTTAATTGTTATTAAATCCCCAGTCGTACCCGCAGTAGGGTAAAAGGATGTAATAATTGGTGGTGGCAAAAAAGTAAATCCAGACAAGCTATCTTTACCACCAGTAGTTTTTGTAACAAGTACATTACCGCTTGAACCATTTCCCACGGTTGCTTTAATAGTACTATCATTTGTTATGCTAAATGATGCATATTTACCTCCAAAATTTACAGTATTAGTGCCTAAAAAATTGTAGCCCTTTATTATAATTGTTTGTCCTGTTATCCCCGAAGTAGGAGTAAAGGAATTAATTTTAGGTGGTGTTCTATAGGCATCTACACAACCTAAACTTAATGGGCTATAATAATTATTTGTTGTGCCATTTGCTAGTTGTTTATAATCGTTTCTGCCCCATACCCACAAAGAACTATCTTTCTTTATTGCAACAGTATGCCCTCCACCAGAACTTACTAAATGCCAATCTGAATCAGCATTAATTTGAATAGGATAGAATTTTGTAGCATTATTGCCATTACCAATTTGCCCTGTGGTATTTATTCCCCAACCCCAAAGTGTATTATCCTTTTTAGTTGCCATTGAACCAGAAAAACCAAAAGCACTAATTGAAACCCAATTAGAATCTGTACCCACTTTGGTTGGGGTATAAACTGTTCCTGCTACTCCAGTACCACAAAGCCATTTAGTATTATCTCCCCAAGCCCACAACGTACCATCAATTTTTAAAGATAAATTATGTTGTCCTCCAGCAGACATATCAATCCAATTACTATCAATACCAACTTGTTTTGGATAGTTAATAGAACTAAGGGCACCACCATCACCTAATTGGCTATAATTGTTTTGCCCCCAAGCCCATAATGTACCATTGCTTTTTACTCCTAATGTATGATAGAAGCCGGCCGAAACCTTAATCCAGTCTTTAGCTGTTCCAATTTGTATTGGAATTAAACTACTGTTATTTGAACCTATGCCTAAATTCCCATTTGTATTTTTCCCCCAGGCCCACAACGTACTATCTTTTTTTATAGCAAAAGAATTATCAGAACCTGCATCTACACTAATCCAATTGCTATCTTTTCCTATTTGTATAGGCGTTTTCTTATCAATTTTTGTACTATCTCCTAATGAACCATACAAATTACTACCCCATGCCCACAAAGTGCCATTTTTTTTAATGGCTAATGTATGATAACTTCCAGCACTCACCATTTTCCAATTATTCTCTGCACCTGTTTGTTGTATGCTTACAGGAGGGGCTGAGAAACAAACACAACCTAATTGTCCATAACCATTGTAGCCCCAAGCCCATAAAGTACCATCGTTTTTTATGGCAACTGTGTGGCTAATGCCAGCACTTACCATTTTCCAACAACCGTTTTGTGCTTGTAAATTTGATACGTTTAACAATACTACGAAGCACAAAAAAATCAATATTTTTCTCATAAAAAATTTAATTCATCGAAAATAATATAAACCCATCATAACCAAAGTTAATTTGCTTTAAAATTATATTTTGCTCAATCCAATTCCATTCACTCCAATACCTCAAGGTTTTGTATCAATGTTGTATGCTTTTGCGTCAATGTTATATAACATAAGCTCAATGTTACATGCTTTTTGTTCAGTCTTATATGACATCAGCTCAATGTAATATGCTTTTGGTTCAATGTAATATAACATCAGCTCAATGTAATATGCTTTTGGTTCAATGTTATACAGCATTAAACCAATGTTATATACTTTCTACATTTTATGTCATATATGCCTATGTGGTTAATACAACCTTTAAAACTTTAGATTTTTTTTAACAGTTGTGTTTGTAATCTGGCAAATAGTTTGAATACAAACACCTAGAAGACATAACAATAGGTAATTGTTATTAAAAAATCTTCGGTTACAATTATGAAAAAGATTAAAGTAAAAATGAGCTGGGCAAGGGCTACTTTGCTACAAAGAGCAGGTTTTGCCCGTGGCACTGTAACTGCAATGACAGGTAATGCTAGTTTTACAACTCCTGCTGTGGCATTACCAGCAATGACCAATGCAGCATCAAGATTAGAAAACGCCTGGGCTAACCGAGAAAATGGTGCAGTAGCAAGAGATGAACTTGAAAACGCAAGCACCGACCTTGATGATAAACTGCATTTGCAAGCAGAATATGTAGATAAAATTGCTAATGGCAACGATGATATTATACATAGTGCTGGCTTTTTAAGCACCAAACCTGCTAATGAAAGGCTTAGTAGGTCTGCCGCACCTCAAACAAGTTCGGCACCAGTTTTAGTTTCTCAATCTGGTGGTAATATTAAAGTTACAGTAGATGCTGTTGCAGGTGCAAAATTGTATTGCTTTGTTTTGGTGTTGGATGGTGGTTTTAATGTAAACATTATCAATAATCAGATTGAAATACCAGCAAATACTAATACCTTATTGATTAATAGCACTAAACGTAGTGTAACATTTAAAAATTTACCAGCACTTAAGCCTGTGCAAGTAGCAGTTGTTATAATGAATAGTGCTGGTGCAAGTGGTTTTAGCACTGTGGTAAAGGGTTCTACAATTCTTTAAGAGTTACGCTTAGACCTTTTGAGTTAAATGATATAAACCACAGTATCACAGAGAACACAAAGAGATGTAGCATAAACTTAGTGCTTCTGTGGTTTATTTTCTCAGTTTTACTAAAAAAATAATTAATGGTATAAATAATCTGCTGAAACAAGTATTAATAGGGTAGAAGATAAGCTGGTGTATTATTTCAGCATATTTTTTGCATAAATATTGATACAATAAAGTAGTAATTTTTACAAAAAAAGCTTACCTAAACACAATAAATTAAGAAATATTTAAAAATACTTTTAAAAAAAGTTTGCTAGTATCAATCAAGCTCCTACATTTGCACTCCGTTTGAAAAAAGGGATAAAGTATATGTCACAACGAATCAGAATAAAATTACAAAGCTTCGACCACAACTTAGTAGATAAATCTGCCGAGAAAATTGTGAAAACAGTTCGCAGCACAGGTGCCGTAGTCACAGGACCTATTCCTTTACCAACTCGTAAAAGAATTTTCACTGTTCTTCGTTCACCACACGTTAATAAAAAGAGTCGTGAACAATTCCAACTTTGCACACACAAAAGATTGTTGGATATTTACACATCTTCTTCTCGTACTGTAGATGCTCTAAGTAAATTAGATCTTCCTTCAGGAGTTGAAGTTGAAATCAAGGCATAATAGACCCCAATCCCTTAAGGGGAATAAAGGCAACAAAAGTTCTTATAAAATAAATAGCATCATCTTTCAATCTGCATTGGCAGAAAAAAAAGCTCTGATTAGACAAATTCTCCAACTCCCGTTTAGGGTTTGGGGGTAAAATATAAACAGGCCCTTCGAGGTTTGTTTACTGTCGGTACTTCTACTTCCATTTAAACGGAAAATAACAGAAAAGGTCGATGGCGAACAAGGATTGAATTTCAGTAATCATCACTGAAATGTCCTAGACACCTCAGCGGGGCAATTAAAACCGCAAAACGATGAAAGGTATTATTGGTAAAAAAATTGGTATGACGAGCATCTTTGCTGCCGAAGGCAGACAAACAGCTTGCACCATTATCGAGGTAGAACCAAATGTTGTAACACAGGTAAAAACTAAAGATACAGACGGTTACGACGCACTTCAATTAGCAGTTGGCGATAAGAAAGCAAAACATTCTGTAAAAGCAGAAACTGGTCACTTTGCAAAAGCTAGCACCGCTCCAAAAAAGTTTACAAAAGAATTTCGTAATTACTCAATAGCTAAATCTATTGGTGAAACTATTACATTAGACATATTTGCCGAAGGCGATACTGTTGAAATAGTTGGCACAACCAAAGGTAAAGGTTTCCAAGGTGTTGTTAAACGCCATGGATTCTCTGGAGTTGGTGAAGCGTCTCACGGTCAACACGATCGTCAACGTGCACCAGGTTCTATTGGTAACTCATCAGATGCGAGCCGTGTATTCAAAGGAATGAGAATGGGTGGTCGTATGGGTGGAGATAGAGTTAAAATGAAAGGATTGAAAGTTGTTAAAATTTTCGCTGAGAAAAATTACATTCTTGTTACTGGTTCAGTTCCTGGACATAACGGATCAATCGTTTTAATTCAAAAATAAACAAAATTAGCTAATACGATGATTTGATGATGTGATAATATACATCATTATTAAATCATCAAATTATCAAATTATCAAATTAAAGAAGATGCAATTAGATGTTTTAAATATACAAGGGCAAAAAACTGGCAGAACAGTTGAATTACCTGAAGAAGTGTTTGGTGTAACACCCAATGATCACGTAATGTATCTTGCTGTAAAGCAATATATGGGAGCTCAACGTCAAGGAACACACAAAGTTAAAACTCGTGCCGAAGTAAAAGGTGCTAGCAGAAAACTACACAAACAAAAAGGTACTGGTGGTTCTCGTAAAGGTAATATTCGTAATCCTTTATACAAAGGTGGTGGTACTATTTTTGGACCAAAACCACACGGTTACGATGTTAAGTTAAATCGTAAAGAAAAAGATTTGGCTAAAATATCTGCACTAAGCTACAAAGCAAAAGAGTCAGCAATCGTTATTATAGAAGATATGAATTTTGCTGCTCCTAAAACTAAGGAAATAGTAAATGTAATGAAAGGGTTAAACATTGATTCTAAAAAAACATTGATTGTTTTACCAGAATACAACGATAATGTTTACTTAAGCACTCGTAACGTTCCAAACATTGCTAGCACATTGTTAGCTGATATTAACACTTACGAGATTATGAATGCCGATGTGTTGGTATTAACAGAAAATGCTGCTAAAATATTTGCAGACAACGAAGCAACAGAAGCCTAATTAGCTAATTATTCAAATTGAACTGAAATGAAATTAACAGAAGTACTTATAAAACCAATTTTAACCGAAAAAGCAAATTTGCAACAAACTAAGTTAGGTTGTTATACTTTTAGAGTGAGCAAAAAAGCTAATAAATTGGAAATTAAAAAAGCAGTTGAAAGCTTTTATGGTGTAAACGTTAAAACCGTAAATACTGTAGTTGCTCCTGCAAAAAATAAAAGTCGTAACACAAAAGCTGGATTAATTCAAGGTACAAAATCGTCTTATAAAAAAGCGATGGTTACTATAGCTTCTGGAGAAACAATTGACTTATACGGTAGTCTTTAAATAGTACATAGTAGTTAGTATTAAGTATAAGATACTAACAACTATAAAATATAGACGGCAAGTCTGATAACAACTGCAAATAACATTTAGTAAATTAGTCTAACTACTAATTACTAGATACTAAATACTGAAAAGAAAAATGGCACTAAAGAAATACAAACCAATGACAGCCGGCACACGCTGGAGAATTGGAAATGCTTACGCAGAAATTACAACTAATGTTCCTGAAAAAACATTAACAGAACCATTAAAAAGAACTGGTGGACGTAACTCTAAAGGTCGTATGACTATGCGTTACATTGGTGGTGGTCATAAAAAACAATATCGTATCATTGATTTCAAGAGAAACAAACGTGATATGGATGCTAAAGTTGTTTCAATTGAATACGATCCAAACCGTACTGCTTTTATCGCTTTATTGCAATATACAGATAACGAAAAAAGATACATTCTTGCTCCACAAGGATTACAAGTTGGAACTACTGTAAAAAGTGGTGACAATGTAGCCCCTGAAGTTGGTAATGCACTTCCAATGAAAAATATGCCTTTAGGTACTATGATTCATAACATTGAATTACAACCTGGTCAAGGTGGCAAAATGGCTCGTAGTGCAGGAACTTCTGCTCAACTTGCAAATAAGGAAGAGAAATATGCAGTATTGAAAATGCCAAGTGGCGAGTTAAGAAAAGTATTGATTAACTGTTATGCCACTGTAGGTGTTACTTCAAACAGCGATCATAATCTAGAAACTGCTGGTAAAGCTGGGGTTAATAGATGGAAAGGTATTAGACCAAGAACAAGAGGTGTTGCGATGAACCCAGTAGATCACCCTATGGGAGGTGGTGAAGGTAGAGCAAGTGGCGGACATCCAAGAAGCCGTACTGGTAAATATGCTAAAGGAGAAAAAACTAGAACTATCGGAAAAGGAAGTGACAAGTTAATCATCCAACGCAAAAACGGTAAAAAATTAGCAAAGTAATTTAGAAGTTAAAATGGTCTTTCTAGTAAGACTAATAAACAAAAGGTGTATTATTTAAAAATCTTGCATCGTAAACAAAAAACAATATGGCTCGTTCGATTAAAAAAGGTCCTTATGTAGATGCTAACTTGGAAGGTAAAGTTTTAGGCATCAATGATGGAAGTGCAAAAAAAGGTGTTATTAAAACTTGGAGTCGTCGTAGTACAATCACTCCAGATTTCGTAGGACATACTTTTGCAGTTCACAATGGAAACAAATTTATTCCAGTTTATGTTACTGAGTTCATGGTAGGACATAAGTTAGGTGAATTTGCACCAACAAGAAATTTCAGAGGACACGCTGGAAGCAAATAAAATAAATTTCTAATTTAAAGATTTAAAATTTCTAATTTATTCAAATCAGAAATCAGAGATCAGAAATATCAAACGTAATGGAAGCAATAGCTAAATTAAATAATTACCCGACAGGCCCACGCAAAATGCGTTTATTGGCTGATGTTATTCGTGGAATGCAAGTAGAGAAAGCTTTAGCAATTCTTGAATTTCACCCACAACACAATGCACAACCTTTAGCAAAACTGTTGAAGAGTGCTATCAATAACTGGGAGCAAAAGAATGAAGGTAGCAGTGCTGCTGATAGTAACCTAGAAGTAAAAACAATTTTTGTAGATGGTGGAAGAGTTCTTAAGAGAATGAGACCAGCACCTCAAGGTCGTGGTTACAAAATAAGAAAAAGAAGCAATCACGTAACTATTATAGTTGACACTAAGAATTAATAAAAATTACCAAATTATCAAATTATAAATAATGGGTCAAAAAGCAAATCCGATTGGTAACAGATTAGGTATCATCCGTGGATGGGACAGTAACTGGTTTGGAAATAAAAAAGATTACGCTGGAAAGTTAATCGAAGACTATAAAATTCGTACCTATCTTACAGCTCGTATCAGTAAAGGTGGTATCGCTAAAATTGTAATAGAGCGTACTTTAGGAAAAACCATCATCACAATCCACACTAGCAAGCCAGGTATTATCATTGGTAAAGGTGGAGGAGAGGTTGATCGTATCAAAGAAGAATTGAAAAAACTAACTGGAAAAGATGATGTTCAAATCAACATCTTGGAAATCCGTCGTCCAGAATTAGATGCAAATATTGTTGCAGATACCATTGCTCGTCAAATCGAAAATCGTATCAATTTTAAACGTGCTACTAAAATGGCAATTGCTTCTACACTTAGAATGGGTGCGGAAGGAATTAAAGTTAAATTAAGTGGTCGTTTAGGTGGAGCCGAGATTGCACGTAGTGAAGAATTAAAACAAGGTCGTACTCCATTACATACTTTCCGTATGGATATAGACTATGCCAATGTGTTTGCTCAAACAGTTTACGGAAAAATTGGGATCAAGGTTTGGATTTGTAAAGGTGAGGTTCTAGGAAAAAGAGATTTAAATCCTAATTTCATCAGTGGAAAAGATACTGCTGGAGATAGAAGAGATGACAGACGTGGCGGTGGTTTTGAAGATAGAAGAGGTGGTGGAGACAGAAGAGATGGTGGACGTGGTGCTGGTGGAGGAAGACCAGGTGGAGGTGGAGGAAGAAGATAGTTCTTAATTAGCAAATTAGCTAAAGAATAAAAATTTTTACTTACAAGTGTGTAATTAGCACATTAGCAAATTAAAAAAGATGTTACAACCAAAAAGAAGTAAGCATAGAAAACAACAAAAAGGGCGTATTAGAGAAGTAGCAAAACGTGGCACTTCAATAGCTTTTGGTTCATTTGCCTTGAAAGCAGAAGAGCCAATCTGGTTAACTAATCGTCAAATAGAGGCAGCTCGTCAAAGTATGACACGTGCTATGAAAAGAGAGGGTAATGTTTGGATTAGAATTTTCCCTGATAAGATTATTACACGTAAGCCAGCTGAAGTGAGAATGGGTAAAGGTAAAGGTAACCCTGAATTTTGGGCAGCTGTAGTTGAACCAGGACGTATCATTTTCGAGTGTGATGGTGTTACTGAAGAAACTGCAAAAGCAGCAATGCATTTGGCAGCACAAAAACTTCCTATAAAAACTAAGTTTATAGTAAGAAGAGATTTACAAGCATAAAATAAATTAGCCAATTCGAGAATTAGTAAATAACAAATAATCGAATTATCAAATTAATAAAGATGGCAAAGAAAAAAGCAAATACAAAAGAGGATTTAAAAGAGATTAATATTGATTCTCTTAAGGGCAGAATTGCAGAAGATCAATTAAGATTGAAAAAATTGCAATTCGCACATACAATGACTCCTTTAGAAAACCCTATGACAATTAGAGGTTTAAGAAGAGACATTGCTAGATTACAAACTGAATTAAGTAAAAGAAACTAATAACAATTAGCCAATTCGATAATTAGCAAATTAGCCAATTATATTGTCGAATTATCATATTGTCGAATTACAAATTGATAAAATGGAAACAAGAAATTTCAGAAAAACAAGAACAGGTGTTGTAACCAGCAATAAAATGACAAAAACTGTCACAGTTGCTGTTGAAAGAAAAGTTAAACACCCCCTATATGGAAAGTTCGTTAAAAAAACTACTAAATTCCATGCTCACGATGAAAAAGATGAGTGTACAATTGGAGATGTAGTTAAAATAATGGAAACTCGTCCGTTAAGTAAAACTAAACGTTGGAGATTGGTTGAAGTGATTGAAAAAGCTAAATAAATCATTGTACGATTTACGATTTTAAATATGATTTAATTTTTGATGAATTAACAATCAAAAATCAACAAATCAAAAATATTAAAAATGATACAACAAGAAAGTAGGCTGAATGTAGCCGATAATAGCGGAGCAAAAGAAGTACTTTGTATAAAAGTATTAGGCAATAGTGGTCAAGATTATGCCAAAATTGGTGACAAAATTGTTGTTACTGTTAAAGATGCAATACCAGCTGGAGGTATCAAAAAAGGAACAGTTTCTAAGGCAGTTATTGTTAGAACAAAAAACAAATTAAGAAGAGTTGATGGTACTTATATTCGTTTTGATGATAATGCTGTAGTATTATTAAACAATTCAGACGAGCCTCGTGGTACTCGTATCTTTGGCCCAGTGGCTAGAGAGTTGAGAGATAAAGGATATATGAAAATTATATCTCTTGCTCCTGAAGTTCTTTAAGAATAAAGAATATTTAAAATCTTAGTTAATAATTAATTGATTAAGTAAAGAAAAAAAATAAATCAAAAACCTTATTCAGTAAGGAATAAATTAAGGGTATGACAACAAGATTTAAAGCAAAGTTCAACATTAAAAAAGGCGACGAAGTAGTTGTGATTACTGGTGACGATAAAGATTTAACAAAGCCTCGTAAAGTGTTGGCTGTATTAATTGATAAAGCTAAGGTTATTGTAGAAGGAGTTGCCATTGCAACTAAACACACTAAACCTACTGCTCAAAATACACAAGGTGGTATCGTTAAAGTAGAGGCTGCAATTGCTATCAGCAATGTAATGTTGTGGGATGCAAAAGCTAAAGTAGCAACTAAAGTGAAAAGAACTAGAGAGAGTGGTAAACTAGTTAGAGTTAGTAAAAAAAGCGGTAACGCAATTAAATAAATGTAAACCGAAAGGTTTGGGTAAATTAAATTTTTTGAAATGAGTGCAACTAAATATACTCCGAGATTAGCAGACAAGTATCGTGATGAGGTGATACCTGCTTTAATGAAAAAGTTTTCATACAAAACAGTTATGCAAGCTCCTAAATTGCAAAAAATTTGTATCAATCGTGGTGTTAACGGAGCCGTTAACGATAAAAAAATGATTGATGTTGCAATTGGTGAATTAGAGCAAATTACTGGTCAAAAAGCAGTTCCTACTTTAAGTAAGAAAGATATATCAAACTTCAAACTTCGTAAAGGAATGCCAATTGGTGCTAAAGTAACTTTGCGTGGAGAAAAAATGTATGAATTTCTTGACAGATTAGTAAGTGTAAGCTTGCCACGTGTACGTGACTTCAAAGGAATTAGTGATAAAGCTTTTGACGGTAGAGGAAATTATACGTTAGGTGTTACTGAACAAATAATTTTTCCTGAGATAGATATTGACAAGGTTAGCAAGATAACCGGAATGGACATCACTTTTGTAACATCTGCTGCAAGCAACGAAGAAGCTTATCAATTGTTAAAAGAATTAGGAATGCCTTTTAAAGGTGCTGCTAAAGTTGCTGAATCAAACTAGTTTTAGAGTAGAATAGAAATAATAAACAGTTTTAATTTGTGGCAGTATAATAACTGTCTGCTAAATAATAAATAAAAACAAATGGCAAAAAAATCAATAGTTGCCCGTCAAGCAAAACGCGAAAAATTGGTAGCAAAATTCGCTGACAAAAGAAAAGCATTGAAAGAAGCAGGTAATTACTCCGCTTTGGATTTGCTTCCTAAGAATGCTTCACCGGTAAGATTAAAAAATCGCTGTCAAATTACTGGTCGTCCTAAAGGGTATATGAGATACTTTGGACTATCTAGAATAATGTTCAGAGATATGGCCTTAAATGGTTTAATCCCTGGAGTTAAAAAAGCAAGTTGGTAAACAATACTTGAACAAAGTATTCACTCTAATTAATCAATTAGAAATTTTAAATTAAGAAATTAGAAAATTATTATGGTTACAG
>JANYEB010000124.1 GCA_025363355.1 Chitinophagaceae bacterium
ACTAATTTTTCTGCACTAGCTTTATTAGCAGATTTAGGAGTTTGTAGCATTTTAGCAATGGGATTATTTTATATTCTATCTCACTTTAAACCAAGTAAAAAAACAGTAATATCGTAATAAAAAATATTTTATAAACAAGAAAGCCGATTAGTGAAAACTAATCGGCTTTCTTGTTTATGCTTAGCGATGTGGTGGCCCATCTTCTGGCTCATCTCCTCTTGGTGGTCTATCTCCATTTGGTGGTGGACGATGATGTGGATTTTCCTGTTTTGGAGCTTGCATTTGCATTGCTTGGGCAATAACTTCGTCAAATTTTATTTGTTGTTGTGGATTACAAATTGCCCTTACTTGTTTAAAATGGCTGAATGTAATTTCATCAATTTTTCTGTTTAAAAAAGCTATAGAATCTAATTTTTGATGAACATTAACATCTGTAACATTAGAAAATTTTAGCAAATTAAAAAGTGAATCTTTATCGTTTTTTAGCTGCATTCGTAACCCTTCAACGCTAATTCTATGTCGGTCTCTTAGTTTTTGATACTCATTTTTTTGATTGGAGTCTAACGCTAATTCTTTTACTAAAAAAGCAAAAGCTCCTCCGTTTTGTGGTGGTGGTAAATGATGCTTATTGTTTCCAATAAAAAGAAAAAAAATTGTTGCAGCATTAATTAGCAATAACAAAATTATGATTGCACCAAACCATCGACTCTTATTATTTGTATTCATATGTTAATATGTTGTATTATTTGTTAATTGGTAATCGTTGGTAAAACTTTCGATCGTTGAAGGCTGAATTTTACCATAGCTATTACTACTATTTTTATTTGCATTGATGTTAATCAAATAAAGATTAACGCTTGAGAAAATAATTAATGAAGCTATTATGTAGATAGGCTTTTTTACATTAAACCAAGCTGCACTTTGCTTCGTAAACTGTTGCTCCATTTTAGCTATCAATCTAATTTCAAAAAAAGGAGGCGTTTCTGCTTGCTTTATGTCATCAATACTATCAATAACTGTATTTATTTTTAAAGTATTCATTGATTTTATTTTAATTATTCTGATAATACTTTACTTAATATTTTCCTTAAATTTTCTTTAGCTCTGTGCATCAATCCTTCTATCGCTTTTTCACTTACGTTTAAAATTTTAGAAACTTCTATATAACTTAGTCCCTCAGTTTTAATCAGTACAAAAGCTATACGTTGATTTTCTGGTAAGTTTTTTATTGCTTTAAATAGCAATATGGCATCTTCTTTTTTGTCTAACCTAATTCCAGGATGATTAAAATCTGGCACCAATTCCTCAACTGATTTTTCCAGCCCAATCATATTTTTAAAAAGGTTGATTCTTTTTTTTGCCTTTTTGCTTCTTTCAAAATCCAGTGATTTTGTAATAGCAATACGATAAATCCATGTTGAAAGTTTTGCTTCTGCTCTAAAACCTTCAATGCTTTGATATACTTGAATAAAAACTTCCTGAGCAACATCTTCTGCCTCTTGAAATTGTTGCACGATACCTAACACAGTATTAAAAACCATATTTTTATAGGTTTGTACAAGCAAGTTAAAAGCTGGCTCACTACCATTTTTTAATTCATCAATCAATTGATTTTCGTCCAATATCTTTTTGGTTTAATAATTAGAAGAAGAAATTTATAAAAACCTTTGTTTAGCAAAATAATAACAAATCGTTCCAACCTTTTTATCAACCTTTACTCCTGTTAATATAAATACCGATTGACGTTAGAACAAAACATACAAACTGCAGTTATTGGCAAAGCAAAATTAGGCGATGAAATTGCCCTTGAGTTGCTTTATAATAATTATAATAAAGCAATGTTTAGTATTTGTTTAAGAATGGTTGCAACAAAAGATGATGCTGAAGATTTATTGCAAGAGGTTTTTATTATTGCTTTTAAGAATATACATCAGCTAAAAGATGATAGACAATTTGCTGGTTGGTTAAAAAGAATAACAGTAAATGAGTGCATTAGATTTTGCAAAAAAAAATTACAAACTAGCAGTTGGGACGATATAAGTTTTGAAGAGAAAAAGGAAGATGAAACGCATTGGTGGCAAGATGTTAGTTTGTCAACTTTACACGCTGCAATTAGAAATTTACCAGAAGGTTGCAGACAAATTTTCAATCTTTTTGCAATTGAAGATTACAGCCATAAAGAAATTGCAAATAGCTTGAATATTAGTGAAAGTACCAGTAAAAGTCAATATCACAGAGCAAGAAAATTGTTAAAAGAGCAAATACTAATTAAAATAAAAAACAATGGATGAGTTAAAAAAATATTTACAAACTAATGCTTCTTATTTTGAAGAAGATACACCAGATACAAGAATTTGGCAAAACATCAAATATCAAATTCAAACCCCAAAAAAGAAGCAGACTTTAATGCTTTCAATTGCTAAATATTGTATTGCTGCTTGTGTTCTTTTCTTGGCTGGAATTGGTGCTTGGCATTTGTTGCAAAAGACGCAACACACAGAAGATTTTTCTAAAACTAATCAGTTAGCCATTAACGATTCAAACAATCAAAAAGATAGTGATGTAGTTATTCAAGAAACAATAGATACTCCTTTTGCAATTATTACATCAACTACAAAAAATATTGCTAAAAAGTTACTTTTAGATACACAAAAATTTGTAAGCAATACTATAAACAATGGATTCGAAACATCGCCAACTGGTTTTGTACAAGTCAGAAGTATAGATAGTCAGTTTAGTCAAGCAATTAATATTCAAAAAAACATCATTAATCAAACTCCACTTTTTGCCGAAAGTCCTGCCTTTTTTAAAGATTTTATTTCAAGCTATCAGCAAATGGAAAATGATGAAAAAAATGTAAAAAAGGATATCATTAAAATTGGACTTTCGCCAGATTTATTAGAACAACTTATTAATGTAAACCAACAAAAGTTGAATTTGCTAAAACTGCTACTAACAGAAATAAATAAAACGAATAATAGGTTTAAACAAAATAGAAATCTGATTGATACTATTAAAACTTATTTCATAGAAATTTAACTCATCATACATCTAAACAATAAATATGAATTATCCCAAAATTATAACCACACTTATTAGTGCTAGTTTATTAACTAGTTCAATAGCTCAAAATCAAAGTCGCCCTATTGGCAGAAGTTATTCAAAAAAGTTAATTGAACAAGACAAGCAGTTTGATGAATTAGAGAAAAAAAATGAAAAAAAAATTGGCTATAAAGAAGTTAGTATAGAAATTCCAATTAACAAATTAGTTGACATTTCCCTTGATAATAGTAATAGATCAATTGAAATAAAAACTTGGGATGAACCCAAAGTTAAAATTATTACTACTGCTTTTTTTGATGGCACTGTCAATAACCTTAGTAGTGAAGCTTGGTTCGAAAAAATAAACATAAATACCAGATTACTTGGCAGTTCCTTAAGAATAAAAACTGGTGTTCTTAGCAATTTTAGTACGAACACCTCATCTTCTCAAGAAACTGTAGAAGTGTATACAGTTGATGGAAAACAAATAAAAAAAGAATCTTCAAAAAGTAAGATAGTAACAATTTATATTCCCAAAGAAAACAAACTTAGCATTGAAAGTAAATATGCCGATGTATCTGTTACAGATTATTTAAAAAAGTTGAATGTTGAAGTTACAAATGGTAGTTTAGAATTAGGCAATATTAATTCGCTAACGCTTCGTTCAAAATATGCTAATGTTACTATCAATGAAGTTCAAAATGGTGAAATTGATTTTATCAATGGTAAACTTTCAATACAAAATTTGGGTGAGGTAGAATTAGATACAAAATATTCTACCGTTGAAATAGGTAGTGTTAAGAAGTTAACTTTTAAAAGCACCAATGATGAATATGAATTAGAGGATGTTGCTATAGTTGAAGGTTCAAAGAATTATGGCAATTTACGCATATCTAAACTAACAGAATCGATACAACTAGATGGAACAAATGCTGACATTAAAATCAAAAATATTGGCTCCCAAACTAAATCTATTTGGATTGATAATAAGTATTCTGATTTGCGTATTCCATTAGAAAACTTAAGAGATTTTAGTTTAACTTACGATGGTACTTACAGCACTATTTATAAAAAATTTGTTGCTATAATAGACGAATCAAACAAGAATATTAGTTTAGAGACCGATGATTCAAAAATAACAACAGGAGATACATTAAACTCAAAATTTAAAGCTAAAGTTGGAGCAGGAAAAGATGCAAAAATTACTATTAAGTGTCAAAATTGTACAGTGGATTTTAAATGAGTTTTGAAAGTAAAATGTATAAAAAAAGAGCCTCCGAATTGAAGGCTCTTTTTTTATATGTAGTAAAGTAACTTCATTTATTTTAAAACTACTTTATAACCAGACGTAGTAGCAACACCCGTTGTTGCATTAACTAAATCTATGTAAATAGTGACAGATCTATCACAAGCAGAAAAGGTACTAGCTTTTGTGCTAGAAGTTCTAACGCTAGTAGCAGTTGCACCTCCATATGCTTTACCTGTTGCAGCTAAGGCTATATTAACTTTAAAATTCGCTGGATCAGACCAATCTAAAGTACAAGGAATATCATTCCAACCATCATCATAAATATTTTGTATATCTGCTGTTGCAGTGTAAGTACCTGTTGATACAACATTTGCAAGAGCGGTAGTATATGGTCCGTAAGAAAATACACCTGCACTTGTGTACTCGTTAGTATTTGTATAATCTCCTGTCAAATCAGCAAGAACAACATCGCAGTACTTCTGCATTACTAAAACAACTGAATCTTTCCCTTTAAAAGCACCAATGCTACCATTTGTTATCTTAACTTTCAAGGAGTCGATTCTGCCAGCACCATAAAAGGAAAATACACCTGCTATACTTAAGGTACCAGTAGCTTGCCCAGCTTTAATAGTAATACTTGCAGGACCATTATAGTGAGTTCCATTAATAGCACCAGTAGATGATGTATATGCAAATTGTATTGTTCTATCAGCAGATGAAACATTTGTTACACCAACAGGAATGTTGAAAGCAGCACCACTTGATGGCACGAAATAGTTTTTCGTAAAACTAGTTAGTAAAAATTCTGCAGCTTCAGGTGGAGCAACAATTGGGCTTTTATCAACTACTAGATTGTTCTTTTTACAAGAGGATAATCCAAAAAGGATAACTATTGCAAAAAGACTAAGTTTAATTATTTTTTTCATATTACTATTTTAAAGTTTAAGAGTTATGGGTTTTGATCTGAAGGCGTAAAGATTGGATTAGAATCAAATTCCTTTTGAGGAATTTTATAGGCTAATCTAGCATCTTTATCAGCAAATGTAGTGACACTAGGATTAAAATTTGGAGAGCCATGATTTCCAGCACCAGTTGGTCTGTTTAATCCTGTTTTTAATCTTTTCATATCAAAGAAAGAAAATCCTTCACCCCACAATTCAATTCTTCTTTGTACCAAAATTTCATTAATTAATGCTTGACCAGAGAAAGTTGCCGCAGAATAGGCTGGATTTCTAGCTTTAACTAGTGTTTCCAATACAGTTCTAGAAGGCACATCACTACCTTGTCTAGCTAGTGCTTCAGCTTCTGCAAGATACATTTCTGATGCTCTCATATAAAGATAATCTGCAGCCCAACTAGAAGAAACAGCTAAACGGAATTTTGTTTGACAATAATCAGGAATAGCAGTAGTACCAGTACCAGGTTTTCTAAAAACATCTTTTCTTACATCACCAGTTGGTATTCTATCATATAAATCTTTAGTAATTTTCTTTTGTCCTCCTAAACCAGCATACGATACACCACCATTAGATTGAGCATCCATATGTGAGAAGAAAGAAGCATAAATAGTAGCTTGATCAGTAATTACCTCAGCACCCCACATCCACTCTGGATTAGAAATAGAGTTAAACCCTTTTTTATAATCAGTACTTCCCATTGGAGTATATCCACTGCGTGCCTTATTTGCGTATGTAGCTGCAGTAGGCCAATCTTCCATTGCCATAGCAACTCTAGCTCTAATAGCTTGCGCTACTCTTACATCTATATGAGATTTGTGTTCTAGCGGTTTGCCATTTAATAAACCTTCAGCACCATTTAAGTCAGAAATCATTTGATCATACACTTTTTGAACAGTACTACGATCTTTTCCTTCAATAGCAGGTACAATGTATACTGGTACACCTTTAGCACTTTCACTACCTTTGTAAGTTTGTTGGTAATAGTTTATCAAATTATAATAACAAAATGCTCTCATTGCTAAAGCTTGCCCTTTCATTGATTCTTTATCAGCAGTAGGTCCAGCAGCTTTATCAATATTTACAATAATATTGTTAGCATTATTAATTAAAGTAAAGTAATATTTCCACATTGTGTAAGGTCTAGCACCATCATTGATGTTTTGTGAAGAAACATATTGATAATCTCTGTTAAACCAACCATATCCCTGAGAATTAACAACCATATCATTTCCCATCAAATCGTTGACTATGTCATAGGATTTTTGCCCAAAATCAGAATGACCACTACCAACAATTCCAAAAGAATATGTTAACCTATACATACCTTCTAAGGCTGTTTTAGCATTCACAGTATTCTGAAATATTAGTACATTTGATATATCAGTACTAGAATTAGTTTCAAGATATTCTTTTTTACAGCTTACCATCAAAATTGGGATTAAGGCCCAAGTTGATATTTTCATAAATTTATTCATAAAATTAAAATTTAAAAGTTTATAGATTAACGTTTAAGCCAAAGGTTATAGTTCTAACAGGCGGGAAAGTAGCATCTGCCGTACCACTAAAATTTCTTTGTGGATCAATACCTTTTTTAGCAGTGAATATAACAGCATTATCAATATTACCAAAGATAGACAGACCATTAACGTGCATACGATTAGCTGTAGTTTTT
>JANYEB010000143.1 GCA_025363355.1 Chitinophagaceae bacterium
ACTAATTGTACATCTCGTTTAGTAAAGTCTGTATATACAACAGTGGGATTTTGAATATTACTTGCAGCAGGATTTCCATCAAAAGTCCACTGCCATTGATTTACAGCATTGTTACTAGAGTGATTGTATGTAACTGTATCAGATTTGCAACCCAATTTTGTGGTGTATGTAAATGCAGGATTAATATGCCCAAAAGATTTAAATGAAACGGCTGAAGCCATCGTTTCAATACCACAATCATTAATAATAGTATTGCCATCTGTACCTTTTTTTAACTGAAGAGCGTAATTGCCAGTAATAAGTGGTTGTGCTAATGTTAAAGTAACAGTTGTGCCAACACCATTAATACAGTTTATAGTTGCAGCTACAATAGTATTTGGTGCAGCACCACTAATAACAAATTCACTTCCATCAGCAGATACAGAACTACAAATCATTGCTTGCTTAAAATAAACTTTTAATTCCGTAGCAGCACAGGTTGGAGGAATAACGCTATCAAAAACTGCTGGTATTGTTCCTCTCACAAAAATGTTCTTTGTAATAGAATCTACACAACCCATTTGATTTGTTACAACAAGTTTTGTTGCATAAACTTTATTAATTGGCAACACAGGATAAATTTGTGTTGAAGGAGTTTGTGAAGTACTTGTTTGTCCATTTGCAAAATCCCATTTCCAAGATGTAATATTCCCTTTGCTAGAATCTGTAAATGTTTCTGCATTATTGGGACAAGTTGTATCTCTTGATGCTATAAACTTTGGAATTAGTAAATGATCTGCAATAGGAATATTTTGTGTGATAGAATCAGTGCAAGCAGGATTAGAAACCTTCAATTTTACAACTCGTGTAGCAAAATTATTATAAACCACTTGTTGCGTTTGAGAAGTGCTACTAATTGGTGTTCCATCAAAAGTCCATTGCCATTTATTCACACTATTATTGGCATTGTGATTATATGTTAGAGTATCAGCCTTGCATGTTTCTTTATTTACAATATAGGTAAATGCAGGATTTGGAGTAACATAAACTGGAAAATTAATAGAGGAACCCACAGGCGTAGCAACATCACATTGATTCAACAAAGTATTGCCATCATTTCCATTTTTTAAAGTAATAGTGTAATTTCCTCCGACAGTAATTGGTGCAGAAAAATTAACTGTTATTACACTCCCTAATAAATTATTGCAAACAATAGAGGCAGATGTAATATTTACTGTTGAAGGACCAGTGATAACAAAATCACTTCCATTTGCAGCAACGCTATTGCATCTTATTGGTGCTTTAAAAACTAGTTGTAAAGAATTAGGATTACAAGCTAATGTTTTAATACTATCCATTAGTGTGGGTTGTGCAGCACCAACAACATTAAAGTTAAAAGTGTCATTTTCGGGAATTCCATTTCCGCAGTTATCTAAAATAGTATTGGCATCTGTTCCATTTTGAATTTTTGCTGTGTAGTTACCAGCAGGTAATGGTGAGGCTAAAGAAATGGTAATACTATCAGTATCAAAACTTGTAGCACAGCCAAATCCAATTGATGAAGCAATAGTTGGATTGCCAGTAATACTAAACTCACTACCAGAATTTGTGATACTACTACATTTCATTTTCTTATTCAATTTCACCAATATTTTATTGGCAACACAATTAGCTGTAATATTTTTTACACCAGGAGAAGTTGTATCTACAAAGCCAGAAGCATTTTGAAAAGAAAGATTATATCCAGATTGTCCAACATCATCAAAATGGCTAATCATCAATAAATAATCGTGCCCTTGAATTAAATTAGGGGCTTTTGTGTAGTTAGATGTGTTGCCCTCGCAGCTAAATGTATTACTTACAGTAAGATTGGTTCCAGTTACACCTTGATTACCACTCCAATTACAACAAACATACATTGATGCATCTGTGTAAATGTTATTAGGATTTTTTCCTGTTACGTCAAATAATTGCCAATCGTAATCGTCAGATAAATTCAAAGGTTTAATGGTAAAAACAAGTTGAGTAGATTGAAATGCTGTGAACTTGTAGTAATATGGATTTTTATCTGTGTAAGATGTAGTTGTACATGGTGGAACTATTATAGCTTGACCAATACAAGTTGGAACTGTGTTTTGGGTAAATGTTGTTGAGGCACAAACAGGGAAAGCACTTAATGGGTTTTGACCATTGTTTGGGCACTGTCCAAACACATTTGCTGTAATAATAAAAAGTGAAACTATAAAAGTGTAATAAGAACGAATCATCATAAATAAAAAATTGCTATGAATGCTACTAGCAGCAAACCTAAAACAAAGTGAAGATAAAAGTTATTAGATTATGTTAAAAATCAAATTTCGATAAACAAGATAAGCCCCTATTTTTGCTAAAATTGATTTTATGAAGTTGAATAAGAAAATATACATAGCAGCTACTTTAATTATCATAGTTAGTGCCATATATAGAGCCTCACCACTAAGAGAGTATGGCTTTGCACCACAATGGGCAATAGCAATATTTAGTGGATTTTTATTTTCGAACAATAAAAAATGGGCATTTGCACTTCCATTATTATCAATGTTTTTATCAGATGCAATTTATGAAGTTTTATTTTCAATGAAACTTAGCAATATTCAAGGTTTCTATGGTAAAGGACAAATTATAAACTATGCATTATTTGCTTTGGTAACTTGCGTTGGCTTTTTTATTAAACAATTCAATACTGTAAAAATTGCAGTAGCTGCAATTGCTGCTCCTACCCTTTTCTTCTTGCTATCTAATTTTGATGTATGGATTATGAATGGTGGTTATTTACGTGCAAAGACTTTAGGAGGTTTAATGCAATGTTATGCAGATGGGTTACCATTTTACAAAACAAGTATCTATGGCACTTTAATATTTTCTGTTGTTTTATTTGGCTCATATTATTTTATCACTAAACGTGAACACCAACAATCAATAGCAAAATAATTTGTTTTAATATATAAATAAAAAGGTCTGATGAAAATTTTCATC
>JANYEB010000153.1 GCA_025363355.1 Chitinophagaceae bacterium
AAAAAGGATTACCAGGTTGGCAAACAATATGGAAGGGATATGCCTATTTTCAACAAGTGGTAGAAGTAAATAATCTTCTACTAAAAAATACTTCTTGAATTTTATGGGTAAACTTTAGGTAAAAGGAAGAATCATTAATGAAAAAAATGAGCCTGTAAATGGAGTAGCCATAAAGTGTGGTAGTGTTACAACAACTACTGATTTAAATGGTGAGTTTTTACTAAACAGTACACCCTTAAATAGCGATGCAGCTTTTGTTACAGCAACGAAAGTTGGTTATTTTATTGGGAGTAGAACGTTTAAAGCAAGAACTGGTAAAACGCACTTTGTAGATATAATGCTAATTGAAAAAAATAATATCGGCAGCATAAATGCAACCAGTGGCGGCACAATTAATTTGCAAAATGGTGCAACAATTTCACTGCCAGCAAATGGAATAGTTGTTCAGTCAAGTAATGTTGCTTTTAGTAGTACTGTTAATATTGCTATGAGTTGGATTGATCCTACAGAAGTGGATTTGCTACACAAAATGCCAGGCGATTTAAGGGGAATTGATGAAAATGGTGCAGAAAAAATTATGCAAACCTATGGGATGCTTATGGTTGAATTAACCAGCAATAGCGGCGATAAATTACAAATTGCTACAGGCAAAAAAGCAGGTTTGAAATTTCCATTACCACAAAAAATGTTAAGTACAGCTCCTGCTACAATTCCTTTATGGAGTTTTAATGAAACCAATGGTTTATGGAAACAAGAAGGCATCGCTACCAAAAGTGGAAATACTTATATAGCAGAAGTAGGCCATTTTAGTTGCTGGAATACTGATTTTCCTTACACAAACGCTGCTACTTTCAATGCAACATTTATAGACCAAAATGGAAACCCACTAAAATGGACAAGGGTAGATGTTACTGATGCAACAAGCAACTATACTGGTGCTTATGGCTATACAGATGAAACAGGTTTTGCACAAGGCAGGGTTCCTGAGAATATGGCTTTAACCGCTCATTTGTATAAATATTATTCAATGTGTGCCACAAGTAATTTGTTGGGAAATTTAAATATGGGACCATTTGGAGCCAATACAGATAATTCACTGGGAACAAAAACTATTAATATTCCTGTTATTACAACCTATACTGCAACCATCACAGGGATTTTAAAAGATTGCTCAGGAAGCCCAGCCCCAAATGGTAAACTAGTTGTTACTTATACTTATGGCCTTGGTAATTATTTAGACTATAAATATGTAACTAGTGATGCTAGCGGTAATTTTAGCTTACAAATAGAAATGTGTAGTGCAAGTAAAGCAATTAATTATTATGCAGCTGATGCTAATGATAATAATATTACTGCAACTACAAATGTTATAGTTAATGCTGGTAACAATAACCTTGGAAATATTGTAGTTTGCGGCTCTCATAGAATAAAAGCCAACGTGGTGAACTGCAATAACCAGCCTGTTGCAGTTGGATATTTGAATGCAAAAATTGACGGTAATGCTGTTTATCTGCCAATTAGAAATGGAATATTAGATTTTAGTTTTACGCCAACAAATCAAACACCATATATCTATTATAGTGCAGCTGATCAAGCAACAGGCGAAACAAGCCCACCAACTGGTTTAACATTAAATGCTGGTATTAATAATTTAGGAACTTTGGTAGCTTGTGTCACTCACACTATTTCAGGGACAGTGGTAGATTGTAATAATGCTCCATTGAATAGTGGTTATGTTAATATTAATCTAAATGGTGCTAACTATAATGCAGGTATTGTTAACGGTAATTATACGCTGAATTGTACACCAAGTAACGCAAACCCTTCTATTACTTATTATGCACTTTCAAATGATGGCTTAATCTATTCTGCCAGTGCTACTGCAACTATTCATTTAGGGGGGAACACATTGCCACCAATACAACTTTGCCCTACACATACCATTACTGGTTCTTTGGTAGATTGCAATAATCTGCCACTAACGACAGGACGAATATCTTTTTTGCTTAATGGATTTTATAGATACCCTAATCTTGTTAATGGGAATTTTACCTTAGCTTTTACTTCTGCCACCAGTAATTTTAATTTGCAGTATGCAGCAACCAATAGTTCTGGCTATGTTCAGCCATCAGGAACTGTTGCAGTTCATTCAGGAAACAATGTTATTCCCCCAATACAAGTTTGCCCCACGCATACTATTATTGGTAAATTAGTAGATTGTAATGGAGTATCAATTGCAGGTGCTGCATTTAATGTGAAGTTTATCAACAGCAGTAATCCTTATGCAGTTTATGCTGCAACAGCAGATGCTAGTGGTAATTTTAAATTGGAAGTTAATGGGGGTAACGATCCTGCAATTACATATTGGGGCAACGACAAAACTAAGAATCTAGATGGTATTCCTGTAAATGGAACTGCAAATCCAGGACTAACCAATCTTGGTAATATTGTAGTTTGTGGAACACATACAGTAACTGGTACAGCAACAAATTGTATTAACACTCCAGTTGTTAGTGGAGAAATTACAGCTACTGTAAATGGAAATAACTACAGTGCTAAAATTGTTAATGGTAATTTCAGCTTAAATTTTACTCCATCAACCAATAACCTTTCTATTACTTATTTTGTTGAAGATGATGCAAACAACCAAGCAAGTACAAATAAAACAGTCTCAATTATTCCTGGAAACAATAATATCGGTAATACGCAAGCTTGTGGTGTTAATAATTTGCAATTTATCAACTATACTATTGATGGAGTAAGCTATACACATACTAAAAAATGGATTGGCTATTATTTAAATCAAAATACACCATTGCAGCACCAAATAGTTGGTTACGCAGACAGTACTACTTCACAACAGTATAATCAAATTAATTTTAATATTGAGGGCAGTAGTATTGGGGGCAATTTTTTGCAATCCTTAGGTGTGCATACTCCAACAGGAAATGGTTACACAAATTTTGCCACAACAAATACATTAGCTAATTTAACAGAAGTTGCAACTAGTGCAGGTGGTTTTACAGCTGGTGATTTTTCTACGGTTGTTACAGAACTTGTAAATGGTGTTAATACAAATCATATTATTCAATGTAGTTTTAGGGTAAAGCGAAACTATTAGTTTTTTGTTTGTTTTAGTTTAGAGGTGCAATCTTTTAGAAAGGCTGCACCTCTTATATTTGCACAAATTATAGCAAGTAAAATGACTATTAGTTACAATTGGTTAAGCGAGTATTTACCAGAAATTATAGAGCCAGAAAAGTTATCTAAAATTCTTACTTCAATAGGTTTAGAAGTAGAAAGTTTAGATGAATTTGAAAGTGTAAAAGGTGGGTTAGAAGGACTGGTTATAGGTGAAGTATTAGAATGCGAAAAACATCCAAATGCAGATAAACTCTCTGTAACAAAGGTTAATGTCGGTAGTGGCGAACCTTTGCAAATTGTTTGTGGAGCTCCTAATGTTGCTGCTGGTCAAAAAGTAGTAGTTGCAACTGTTGGTACAACTATTCATCCTGCTACTGGTGAGCCTTTAACAATGCGTGTTGCTAAAATTAGAAGTGTAGAAAGCTATGGAATGATTTGTGCCGAAGATGAAATTGGTTTGGGTGTAAGCCACGCTGGTATTATGATTTTGCCAAGCGATGTTATTGTTGGTACTAAAGCATCAGACTATTTTAAACCTTATAGCGACTGGATTTATGAAATAGGATTAACCCCAAACAGAATGGATGCAATGAGTCATTTGGGTGTTGCTAAAGATGTTTGTGCCTATTTAACGCACCACCAAAACGGCGTAGCAAAAGTTAAAACACCTTATGCCAATGGCTTCAAGGCTGATAATGCAACTGCTTCTGTAAAAGTTACTGTAGAAAATACTGATGTTTGTGCAAGATATGCAGGTGTTAGTGTTAGCAATATAAAAGTGGCTGATTCTCCTAAATGGTTAAAAGATAAATTGCTAGCAATTGGTGTTAGAAGTATTAATAACATTGTAGATATCACCAACTATATTCTTCACGAAACTGGTCAGCCATTACACGCATTTGATGCTGCTGAAATTGCAAGCAATCACGTAATTGTTAAATGTCTTGCCGAAGGAACAAACTTCATTTCTCTTGATGAAAAAGAAAGAAAACTTGCTGCAACAGATTTAATAATTTGCGATGGAAATGAGCAGCCAATGTGCATTGCAGGTGTTTTTGGAGGAATAAAAAGTGGCGTTAAAGAAACTACAACTAACATATTTTTAGAGAGTGCTTGGTTTAATAATATTTCTATAAGAAAAACATCTTTGCATCATAATTTAAGAACAGATGCAGCTACAAGATTTGAAAAAGGTGTGGATATTAGCAATACTGTCAACGTGCTAAAACGTGCAGCATTGTTGATTAAAGAAGTTGCTGGAGGAGAAATTAGCAGCGATATTATTGATGTATATCCTAACCATAAAGAGAAAACACAAGTATCAATAAAATATCATTACATAAAAAAATTAAGTGGAAAAAATTACCATCCTGATGCAGTAAAAAAAATATTAGAAGCACTGGGTTTTGAAGTGTTAAGAGATGGTATTGACGAATTGCAAGTTGCTGTTCCATACAGCAAACCTGATATTAGTTTGCCTGCTGATATTGTTGAAGAAATTTTAAGAATTGATGGTATTGACAGCATAGAAATTCCTACTTCAATTACACTGTCTCCTTCTATCAACACATTGGCAAGTAAAGAAAGATTGAAAGATAAAATTGCGAATTATCTTGTTGGGCAAGGGTTTAATGAAATACTCACCAACTCTATCACCAACAGTAAATACTATACTGAAGAGGTATTAGCACAAACTGTTAAAATGGTTAATAGTTTAAGCGTTGATTTAGATATAATGCGTCCATCATTATTAGAAACAGGATTAGAAACTATTTCTTTTAATATCAATCGCAGAAACAATAACCTGCAACTTTTTGAAATAGGCAAAACCTATCTTCAAAAAGAAGTGGGTTCTTATAAAGAAGATGAACATTTGGCTTTATATTTCACTGGCAATAATCACGAAGATGAATGGAGAGAAAAATCAAAACCCAATGATTTATATCGTGCAAAAGGTATTGCTGCTGCTGTTTTAACACTTTGTGGTTTTAAGGATATCAGCTTTGGCAAAAATGAAAATTTAATAGAGATTTTGAACGGCAAACAAAAACTTGGAACCCTGCAAGAAGTTGCAAAAAATAAGTTAAATCAGTTTGATATTAAACAACCTGTATTATATATTGATATTGATTTTGCAGCATTATTAAAAGCTGTTGAACAAACAAAAATAGTTTACAAAGAAGTATCTAAATTCCCTGCTGTGCAAAGAGATTTGGCTTTAATTGTTGATAACAATGTGCAGTTTAGTTTTATTGAAAATATTGTTACTAAACAAAAAAATGCTAAGTTGCAATCAACAAGGTTGTTTGATGTTTTTGAAAGCGATAAGTTGGGTTCAGGTAAAAAATCAATGGCTGTAAATTTCACTTTTTTAGATGAAGAAAAAACACTAACAGATAAAGAAATTGAAGGCATGATGAACAAATTAATTCAGTCGTTTGAAAAAGAAATAGGAGCGGAAGTAAGAAAGTAAATCCGTTTGGTTTATACGTTTATACCAATTAACTTCAAACGGATTAACGATTTTTTATGCAAGAAAAAATAAAACATATTAAAGATAAAGTGCAATTGCTGGTAAAGCAGTATCAGCAATTGCAAAAAGAAAACTTGCAGCTACAGTCATCTTTAGAAAAAGCCCATTTCACCAATAAAGAATTACAAGAACAAATTAGGCAATTACAACACAAAATAGATACTGTAAAAATCAGTGCATCACAATTGTCAAAAGAAGAAAAAGCCACATTAGAAAAAAGAATCGATAGTTATTTAAAAGAAATTAATACTTGCCTAAGCCTAATAAATAAAGATTAAAATGGCAGAATTGCTACCCGTAAATATTGTTATTGCCGATAGAACTTACAGGCTTCGTGTGCTACCAAACGATGAAGAAGTTTTACGAAGAACAGTTAAACTTATCAATGACAAAATTGTGGAGTACAAAACACAACTTGCAGGAAAAGATATGCAGGATTATGTTAGTATGGCTTTGCTTTGGTTTGCTACATCTCAAGGTAAAAATTCAGGTATATTATTGCAGGAGAGTGACGACGATAAATTGCTTACATCTATAGAAAATATTTTGGATAAAGTATTAGATAATAACTCTACTGTCTAAAACTTTTATTTCAGTTGCCCTACGTAGTTGTTGCAGTATGTATAAATGTTAAACAAACCGAATTTAAAAAATTGTAGTTTATAAGAAGTGGTATTTGTTGTTGAGGAGTTCTTATAAAAGCATCTAATGTACCTACCTTTTTTATGTTTTTTAAATTTATACGTAGCATCGCTTTAAAATCCACATTGCCCAAAGCATACCATTTAAACATAGTTTCCTTAGCACACCAAATTATTGTGAGAAGTGTTTCTAGTTTCTCGTTTGTTTCAGTATCGTACATCGTACATCTTACATCGTAAATACTTTTTATTTCTTCTTCATTCACAAACTTGTGTGCAATTCTGTGTATTTTTTCTGATGGAATCTCCATATCAATACCAACTCTTTCATTTCTGCTAACAATGGCTGCTGCATAATCACCACAATGAGAAATTGAAAAATGGAAAGCTTCGTTAGCTAAATATGGTTTTCTAGTATCGGCAATTAATATTTCATTGTAAGGAAAATCTGGAAATAAATACCTGAGCAAATATCTACCAGCAAGATGCTGCAAACGTTTATGAGGATGTGTGATATCTCTTTGCAAAGGCACAGTTTCTGCAAAAAAAGATTCAGATTCCTCAATTTTCCAAATAGCTAATCTGGTGCTTTGGTTAATATGTTGTTGATAAAACAATGGCATAAAGCAAATTTGAGAAATTAGAATTAAGAATAAAGAATTTTATTTGCAGCAATAAATAAATCGACAGTACAATGATTTTAACTGATAAAAGAATTTTAGAAGAAATGGAGAAAGGAACGATTAAAATTGTTCCTTACGATCGTGCAGATTTAGGCAGTAATAGTTATGATGTGCATTTGGGTCACACTTTGGCAAAATATATAGATGCTGAGCTTGATGCAAAAAAACATAATAGGATAGAAGCTTTTGAAATTCCGGAAGAAGGGTTTGTATTGCACCCTCACGAATTTTATTTAGGAGTTACTTTGGAATATACTGAAACACACGCTCACGTTCCTTTTTTAGAAGGTAAATCATCTACAGGAAGATTGGGTATAGATATTCACGCAACAGCTGGTAAAGGCGATGTTGGTTTTTGTGGTAACTGGACTTTAGAAATATCAGTAAAACAACCTGTAAGAATCTATAAAGGAATGCCTATTGGTCAACTAATTTATTTTCCTGTTGATGGAGAAATTGAAGTGAAATACAATGAAAAGAAAAATGCTAAATACAGCGGACAGCCAAATATGCCTGTAGAAAGTATGATGTGGAAGAACAAGTTTTAATTGCTTTTTCTATAAATAGTTGTGGGTGCAGACTGAACAGATGCATATAAAACAATATCTGCTACTGTTACATTTTTCGGAGCGTTGATAGCATATACAATTGCATCTGCAACATCCTGTGGTTGTATAGGTTCAAAGCCTTCATATACTTTGTTGGCTCTTTCTTCATCACCCTTAAATCGCACTAAAGAAAAATTAGTTTGCACCGCACCTGGTGCAATATTGGTAACACGAATGCCATATTGTGTTAAGTCTAATCTCATTCCTTCGCTAATGGCTTCAACTGCCCTTTTGCTAGCACAATAAACTGCACCATTTTGATAAGTATATTTTCCTGCAACCGAACTAAGATTTACAATATGCCCAGATTTTCTTTCAACCATTAAAGGCATCACAGCTTTTGAAACATATAGCAATCCTTTAACATTGGAATCTATCATTAAATCCCAGTCTGAAATATCACCATCTTGTATTGATGATAAACCATGAGCATTGCCTGCATTGTTTACAAGAATATCTATTTGTTTCCAGTTTTGTGGTAAAGATGAAATTGCTGATGTTACTTGCTGATTGTCTCTAACATCAAAATACAAAATTGTAGTTCTAACTTTCTTGGATAGTTCTTGCTGTAATTCTTGCAATTTATTCTCATTTCTACCACAAAGAATAAGGTCTATATTATTATCAGCAAAAGCTTTTGCTGTTGCTAAACCAATGCCAGAACTTGATCCTGTGATGAGTGCTATTTTGTTCAACTTGTTTTACTTTAATATTATTTAATGTCGATTTGAAATATTTGGCTTTCGTAGTTTAAAGTAGGCTCATTCTTTTCTATGAAATATACTTTAAAAGAATTGTATTTATTTTGTTTCCCAAACAAACGAAGTGGAAATGAAATAGGTGTTGATGTTCCATAGGATGTAGCCCCAAACAACAAACTGTCTTGCATATTTTTAATTTGTACAGAAATTGGACATTCATCACAAGGCGTATCTCTAAAATATTTTACGGTTGCAGTTTTACTGTATAGAATGACATCCATCTTTTTTAATTCTACTAAACAACCATTAGGATTTGGATAATACCCACATTGTTGCACTAATCTATCATCGATATATAACTGCCAAAAGGTTTCAAAATCTCTGTTTCTTGAACCTAAGCATAACAATCCAATAATTACTATGATAAAAGAGTTCTTCATTCAATCATTTAATAAACAAATTTTAGAATGATAGCTGCAACTGCCCAAACACAAGTTGAAATAAAAATACCTTTTGCTGTGTGGTCTTTATCTGTATTAATGAAAATAGTAAATACAATAGCATTGGCTAGTAAAGAAAAAGTTACCATACTGGTTAAAATACTCTTTTGTACTGCTAATGATTTTATAAAATCCATCAAAGGATACACTTTAAACTTCCATAAATAGAAGCCAAACATTCCTATAAATGGGGCTAAAAAGCCTAGTACAATGCCGTATTTTGTGTTGTCTTTTAACATTAGAATTTCCAGTTTTGTATTTCTTTTTTAAGAGTATAATTTGTAAGGTCAAACTGAACAGGTACAAGGCTTACATAATTATTTGTCAAAGCCCAAACATCAGTATCCTTGCTTTTATCAAAGTTCACAAACTCGCCAGTTAGCCAATAATATTTTTTGCCATGAGGATCTAATCTTTCCATAAACTTTTCCTCGTACTTAGCATAAGCTTGTTTGCAAACCTTGATACCTTTTATTTTATCAAAAGAAATTGCAGGAATATTGACATTAAACAAAAGATGTTTATCCAGTTTTTTATGAGATAAAATTTGTTCAATAACTTTTGTTATAATTTTTTTTGATGGATTGAAATCAGCGTTCATACTATAATCTAATAGTGAAAACCCAACTGAAGGAATGCTTTCAATGGCTGCTTCCATTGCAGCACTCATTGTGCCACTATAAATTACATTGATACTATGATTTGCACCATGGTTCACACCACTTAAACATATATCTGGCTTACGATGTAGCACTTTATCAACTGCAAGTTTAACACAATCAACAGGTGTTCCATTGGTTGTATATGCTTCAACTCCATCAATAAAATCTACTTTTTGTAAACGTAAAGGAGCATTAATTGTAATGGCGTGTCCCATTCCACTTTGTGGTTTATCAGGAGCTACAACTACAACTCTTCCAAAAGGTATTGCAGCTTCTGTAAGGGCTTTTATGCCAGGTGCATTAATGCTATCATCATTCGTAATAAGAATTATTTTTTCTTCTTCTTTCTTTTTTTTTCTAATCATTGATGCAAATTAAATGCTTTTATACAAATTGATTATGTGATGCTAAACACATTGCTACTTACTGGTCATTTTAATTATAGGAATAATCATTTCTTCTAAGCTAATACCACCATGCTGAAACGAATTTTTATAATAATTTACATAATGATTGTAATTATTTGGATAGCATAAAAAACCATCTTCTTTTGCAAAAATAAAAGATGAATTAACAGTTGGAACTGGTAAACCTGCTTCTCTTGGGTCTTTAAAAGCAAGCACAGTTTTAGGATCATAATTCAAATTTCTGCCGTGCTTATATCTAAGATTTGCTGTTGTTTGTTTATCACCAACAACTTTATGTGGTGTATTTACTCTCATTGTGCCATGATCTGTTGCAACAATCAAACGAATATTTTTATCAGCAATTTTCTTTAATGCCTGATGCAATGCACTATGTTCAAACCAGCTTTTTGTGACACTTCTATAACTTGCTTCATCACTTGCAAGTTCCTTCAATACCTCCATTTCTGTCCTGGCGTGGCTTAACATATCAACAAAATTGTAAACAATTACATTCAAATCATTGTGTAATAAATTATGAATATTATTAACTAAGTTCTGTCCATCGTGATGATGAACAACTTTGGTATAACTAAGCTTTATATCGTCTTTTTTTAAACGTTTTATTTGGGCTCTAAAAAAGGTTTCTTCAAACATATTTTTTCCACCTTCTTCATCATCATTCTTCCATTCATTGGGAAAATTTTTCTCAATATCAATTGGTAACATTCCGCTGAAAATAGCATTGCGACTATATTGTGTAGCTGTTGGCAAAATTGAGTAAAAAGTTTCTTCTTCTAAAATTCTAAAGCTTTCTGCAAAAATTGGTTGAATGGTTTTCCACTGGTCATAACGCAGATTATCAATCAAAATAAAGAAAGTTGGAACACCTTTTTCAACGTGAGGTAATACTTTATATTGAAATAAAGTATGGCTCATTATAGGAACATCAATTGCCTTTGGGTTCATCCACTTTGCATAATTCTTACTAACGAATTTAAAGAACTCTGTGTTGGCTTCCTGCTTTTGTTGTGCAAGAATTTCTTGCATTTCGGGGCTATTACTTTTCTCCATTTCAAGTTCCCAATACACCAATTTTTTATAGATTTCCATCCATTCATAGTGGTCAGGATTGTCGTTCAAAGCCATAAACAAATCCCTAAATTGTTGTTGATATGCAGTAGTTGTTTTTTCTGCAACTAACCTTTTATTATCAATTATTTTTTTAAGGCTTAACCAAACCTGATTTGGGTTTACAGGTTTTAGAAGATAGTCACTAATTTGACTGCCAATCGCTTCATCCATCAATGTTTCAGTTTCATTTTTGGTGATAAGAACAACTGGAATTTGCTGATTGATTTCTTTAATTTTTGCCAATGTTTCTAAACCAGAAATTCCTGGCATTGATTCATCAAGTAGAACAACATCTACAATATTATCTTTCACAAATTCAATGCCCTCAAAACCATTGGTAAAAGTTACAACTTCGTATCCTTTGCTTTCAAGAAACATTTTTTGAGATTGCAGACTTTCTATTTCATCATCTACCCAAACAATTTTAGCAATTGCCATAGTTAATAGTTTTAAATGTTAGAAGTAATTCGTGCTTTGGTAGCACGATCAAGAAAACTAATTCGAGTAGAAAAGAATCAAATATTGATGTGGTTTAGTAATTCAGATTTCAAATATAAGTAACAAGTTTACTAATAAGCTTGCACAGCAATATTTTAACAATTAATAAGGAAATAAAATATACTATAACATTATAGCAGCAAGGGCATAATCTGCAAACAAAATAAGAATGCAACTAACAACAACAGCACTTGTGCTTGCCCTACCAATTTCTAATGCACCACCTTTAACATTATAACCAAAATAAGCAGCAATGCTACTAATGATAAATGCAAAAGTGTATGCTTTATACAATGCAAAATTGATGTTGAAAAAATTTAGGTTTTGACGTAAACCTCCATCAAAAATATCTGTAGAAATAATGCCTGTCATTGCACCTGCTTGTCTGCCACCCCAAATACCCAATATTGCAGATAAAACAATTAAACAAGGAATAACAATTAAAGAACCCAATATCTTGGGCATTATTAAATAATTTTTTGTATTAATACCCATTATTTCTTGAGCATCTATTTGTTCACTAACACGCATATTACCAAGTTCGCTAGCTATTTTACTACCGACAACTCCTGCTAATACAATGCACACAACAGTTGGAGAAAGTTCGAGTATCATACTATCTCTAACAATTTGTGCAATGGTTGATTGTGGTACTAATGGACTTACTAATTGATAAGCAGTTTGAACAGTAGTTACAGCACCTAAAAACAAAGAAATAATAACTACAATTGGCAACGAACCAATGCCAATTTCAACACATTGATGCATTAATTCTTTCCAATATATTTTCCAGTTTTCTGGCTTTGTAAACATTCCTTTTAGCATTATTAAAAAAGCTCCAAAATGTGTAAAAAAATTCATAATATAGTTTTAATAAAATCCCTATTTACTAAGTCTTTCAATGGCTTTAGCAGCTTCTTTAATAGTTGTATCTAATTGCACAGCTTTTTGATACATTTTTATTGAATTAGCGTTGTCATTTAATGCCTCTAAACACTTTGCTTGCCAATAATAACCATCTGCTAAAGTTTGGTTAACTTGTGTAAGTTGCGTAAAGTTTTTTAAAGCATCAGCATATTTTTTATCGTTGTAAAGTAAGTATCCTTTTTCTAAATAGGCTTCACTAAAATGAAAATCTTCGGTGATACTTTTATTATAGAATGTTAAAGCATTATTTTTGTCTCCAATTTTTGCATAGTAAATACCTGCAAGTAAATAAGCCTGAGCATTATAATCGCCTCCTGGATTCATTTCTAACAATTGCTTTGAAATGCTTAATGCCAAAGGATTTTTAGTTTCGGCATATAGGTTTGCCAACTCCATCATAGAAGTAGGGGTGGGGTAAATCTTTGCAGAATATTTAAAAGCTTTTATTGCTGCTACTGTATCGCCAGTTTGCTTGCAAATTAATCCACGCTGCAACCAAAAATTATTATTTAAACTATCTTTAGTTATTAATTCATCAAGTTTTGTTAGAGCTTCTTTGTGAAATCCTAAACTATCTAAAGATGTTACAATCTTCAATTTTAAATCAGTATTTCCAGCATCTTTTTTTGCTGCATCTATCATTGTTTTTATCGCATCTGGTATCTCAGCAACTTTTTGATTAGGTGCAACTGTGTCTTTTGGTTTCTCATCGTTACATGAAAAAAGTACAATAGCAAATAATATTGTCAACAAAATTTTATTCATATTACAAATGTAATTTCTTGATTTTTTAAAGATGTTGTAATTGTGTTAAACAAGCGATTTTGTCCAGCATTTTGTATTGTTCAAAAACTCTTGACTAAAACCCATTACTTGAATAAAGCTCAAATGGTTTTTGTTTGCAACGGTTTCATAAACAACTTTTTTAATGCTGTTTGCAATTAAAAAAGATTTCTCTTTTTCAAATATAAATCGCCCTACTTTATAATCTCTGTATTGAGGAACAGTGTAGTTAATTCTAACAGTTGCATTGCCATTACTATCAATGGTTGCCATAAAAAGGTTGGCAATCGAGGCATCTCTTAAAACCACAAAACTAATTTGCTGTTGAAGTGTAGGAATGTATCTAAAGTCTGGAAAAAATTGTTCAATATCTTTTTTATAAAAGGCAATAAACTTTTCTACAATTTTATCGCTTTGATCTATTGAAACATATTGAAATTGTTCGTTTGATTGATGCAATTTATACAACTGAAAAATATTGATGCATAATAACAATCCATTGGCTACAATTACTGGAAATGCAGGAATTAAAACACCATAAATAATAAAAATTAAACAGCCAAGTATATTTAAAATCCTAAACTTTAAAGCATTTGTTACAATTAAAGAATATGCTAAAAATATTGAAGCCAAATATCCAATCCACACAACCATAGTTTATATTTTTTGCAAATGTAATGGCTGCTCATTTGTTGTAACTTATTATGCAAAATCAACAATAAATAACACTACCTTATTAATGTTAAGTTGCCAGTAATTGGTTGTATGTTTTTTGCAGGAATGATGATATAGTAATACACACCAATTGGCAATGGATTGCCATTTAATTTACCATTCCAAGGTTTGTAACTGCCAGGAAAGCTTGTTAACATTAGTTGACCATACCTATTAAAAATTTGAACAGTATTTTGAGGATATGTATTGATATTAGTAATGTCCCAAAAGTCGTTTACGCCATCTCCATTAGGGGAAAATACATTTGGAATCTTTAATGTTTTTGAAACAAATACTCGTAGTGAAACTGTGTCAGCACAACCATTTTGAGTAGTAACTTTTATGTGATACAAAATATCGTTTATTGGTGTACAAATAGGAAATTGGCTAGTAGCATCATCTAAATAAGTTGCAGGATACCATAGATAATCATTAGTATTACTTGCATTTATTGTTAATGTAGTTGATGTATTTGATAAAACATAAACATCATTTGGCTTTGCAATAATTGGTTTAGGGTAAATGGTAATAAAAATTATTTTATAAATACTATCACAACCTTGAAAGCTTCTAGTAGTATCTATAATAGTTATAGAATTTTTGTAGGCAGTTCCTAAATAAACTACACTATCGCAACTAGAAAAAGGAACATTGATTAAAGTAGGATTAATTCGCTTGATGGTGATATTTGTTGCAATGTAAATACTATCGCACCCTTGATAACTTTTAACAGTATCTTTTAATATTGTTGAAATTGAATAGACATTGCCTAAGTAAATAATATCCTCACAACTAGATAAATTCTTAACTTGTATTGTGGTATTTATTGGAGTTACAGTAATATCACCAATCCTGTAAATACTATCGCATCCTTGATCACTTCTTATTGTATCTTTTACTGTAATTGTTGAGTTATATGTTATGCCTAAATAACTAACCCCTTTGCAACTTGATAAGTTTGTTGTTTGTGTTGATGGAGTAATGTTATTTATAACAATATTTACAATCTTGTAAATGCTATCACAGCCTTGATTGCTTTTAATAGTGTCTTTTAATATGGTTGTAGATGGATATATATTGCCCAAATAAGTGATGCTTTTGCAACTTGAAAAATTTATTGTTTGGGTAATTGAATTGATAGGAGTTATAATAATATTAACAACATTATAAATACTATCACAGCCTATTAAACTTCTTATAGTATCTCTTAAAACAGCAGAAGTATTATAAGCATTACCAAGATATACAAGACGATTGCAAGCTGATAAATTTGTCGTTTTTGTTGTAGTAGCAATAGGAGTGATGTTGATAGTTGCAACTCTAAAAATACTATCACAACCTTGAGTTGTTTTTAGAGTGTCTTTAACTATAGTTGAGCCTGTATATGTATTGCCCAAATAAATAACTTTAGAACAATGCGACAAACTAATATTTTGTGTTGTTGTATTTACAGGAATAATTGTAACGTTCAAGATTCTATAAATGCTATCACATCCTAAACCACTTTTTAAAGTATCATTTATTACTGTTGATGAAGTGTAAGTATTGCCAGAATATACAAAACTTGAACAGCTATTAATATTTGAAATTTGATTTATAGGATTAATAGTTGTTATTATAATTTGATTACTATTAACAATAGAATTACTCACACAAGTAGCATTACTGGTCAATGTGCAGCTAATGGTATCGCTGTTTAATAAACTACTATTCGTATAGGTATTATTAGTTGCTAAAGGAATATTTATTCTATTTTTATTCCATTGATATTTTGGATTTGAACCACCATTTGTAATACTAGAATTAAATGATACAATTGCACCTAAACAAATATTTGATTGAGATGCTGTAATATTTATTGTTGGGTTTGGGTTTGATGCTATGATATTAACTATTATAGAATCTCTTTTGCTTTCGCAACCAGTTGCATCTTTTTGGCTAACATAATATGCAGTTGAATTTACAATTGAAG
>JANYEB010000207.1 GCA_025363355.1 Chitinophagaceae bacterium
AAATCAATGTTTGGTTGTAAAAACAGATTTATCTGCAAAAAAGTTAATTAAACAATTATTACATATTGAGCGATTAATGGGCAGAGAAAGAAAAGAAAAAATGGGCCCCCGATTAATAGATTTAGATATTATTTTAATGGATGAAGAAGTTGTTTTTTCTGAATTTTTAACACTCCCCCACCCTCATTTGCAAGACAGAAAATTTGTTTTGCTGCCATTGGCAGAGATTGCACCAAAAGCATATCATCCTATTTTTAATAAAACAGTTGAACAATTGTTAATAGAATGTTCAGATGTTTTAGATGTGAAAAAGTTTTAATTGTTTGGTAAATATCAGCCTCTATTTTTGGCGGCAACGCTATGAAGCATCAATTTATAACAGTAGAGGGAAATATAGGGGCAGGTAAAACAACACTCACCAATTTGTTGGCAAAACATTTTAATGCAAAAACGGTATTAGAAGAATTTGCTGATAATCCTTTTTTAACTAAGTTTTACGATAATCCAAAGCAATACGCTTTTCCTGTTGAGTTGTTTTTTATGGCAGAAAGATATAAGCAACTAAAAGATATGAATCAATCGAAAGATATGTTTCATACAGTTACTATATCTGATTATTTGTTTACCAAATGTTTGCTTTTTGCAAAAGTTACATTGCCAGAAGAAGAGTTTAGATTGTATCAAAAATTATTTGATATTATTCACGCTCAACTTACTTTTCCTGATGTGTTAATTTATTTGCATGCACCTGTAAGTAAACTGCAATTGAACATAAAAAAGAGAAACAGACCTTACGAACAAAATATTGCTGATGAATATTTGTTTAATCTACAAGAAACCTACACCAGCTATATAAAGCAGCATAATATTAAAACAATTATTATTGATGCCAGCAATGCCGATTTCATTAATAATCCCAAACATTTTCAAGTTATTTTAGAAGCTTTAGAAAAAGATTTTGGCGAAGGGCAACAGTATTTTACATTGCCATAGATATTCTTGCCAAAAAACTTGTTGAATATTGATGAGATTTTTCACTTCGTTCGAAATGACGGAAAAAATCTAACCCACAAAAGGATTATGCCTTTTTTCGTGGCTTATTGTAGTGCTTCTACCATGACCAGAATGAACAATTGTTTCATCTGGTAATACAAATAATTTTTCTTTAATATTTCTAATTAAATCTTCGTGGTTGCACATTGGCAAATCAGTTCTGCCAATACTTTCAAAAAACAATACGTCCCCTCCTATTAAAAAATTTTGTTTTTTGCAATACAAACAAATATGCCCAGGACTATGTCCTGGTGCAGCAATTACAAACAATTCATCTTCATCTAAAAAAATCGTTTCGCCTTCTTCAATAAAAATAACATCGCCTTTGTAATAATCAAAAGGTAATCCCCAACGTTCTGCTGCAATGGGTGCTAACTGCATCATTTGCTCTTCATCTTTATGAATCATTGGTTTTACATCAAAAGTTTTGCAAACCCATTTATCTCCAAAAACGTGATCTAAATGGCAATGTGTATTAATCAGTTTTACAACTTTTAATTTATTGTCATCAATAAATTCTTTTAATTTTTCCTCTTCAGCAGTAAAATAACAGCCGGGGTCTATGATAATGGCATTTTTGTGTTCGTTATATAACACATAAGTATTTTCTTGAAGTGGGCTAAATGCAAAAACTTGTATTCGTAACATAAACTTTTGAAGCTAGAAATTATCTATTAATTTTATCAATCAATGCAATATTAATGACGAATACAATGTCATTGCCATTATCTTTACCTTTCAATTTTTAGCTTAAATACTTTCGTTTATGTATCTTAAAAAAATACTATTCATTCTAATATTATCGATTGCCATAAAACCAATTGTTTCAATTGCACAGGTAAATGCAGTTGAATTTGGCAAAAACAAAATTCAATATAAAAAATTCAAATGGAAATTTTATGAAGGTGTAAATTTTGATACTTACATTACACAGGGTGGATTAGACTTAGGTAATTATGTTTCTCAAATGGCGGAAACAGAATTGCCCGATGTTGAAGCTTTTATGGAATCTTCTTTACGTGGCAAAGCAAACATTTTTGTTTACAATAGCTACGATGAATTTAAGCAAAGCAATATTGGTTTGGGTTCAACCAATCAAAACAACAATGGCGTAACTATTTTACCCAATAATAAAATGGTGGTGTATTTTGATGGCAATCACCAGCACTTGAAAGAGCAAATTAGAAAAGGGATTGCTCAAATGATTTTAAACAATTTATTATTTGGAGAAGACATTGGAGAAGTTGCCAGTAATCAAGCTTTATTGGATTTGCCAAAATGGTTAACCGATGGCTATATCAGCTACGCTGCTGAACATTGGAGCACAAAAAATGATGATGATTTAAAAAATGAAATGCTGAATGGCGATTATAAAGCTTTTTATCATTTTGCTTTTAAAAAACCAACATTAGCTGGTCATAGTTTTTGGAACTTTATTGCAGAAAAATACAAACCAGAAAACGTTACATATTTTTTATACTTGGCTCGAGTTTACAGAAGCCTGAACACAGCATCAGTAAAGATTTGTAAAAAGAAAATAAAAGTGCTATTGGCAGAATTTATGGATTTTGAGCAAGATAAATATGATGCAGATATTAGAAGAAGAAGAAATGCACCCAAGGGAAATATTATTGCTGATGAAGATGTAACTGACAAAGAATTTTATCGTTTTCAAGCAAATCCCAATCCTAAAAATAAAAATTATGTTGTTGTAGAATTTAAAAAAGGATTTTATAGCATAAAATATTTCGAGGATTACGAACCAATCACTTTAATGAGCAGAGGCATTAGAACGCATGAAGGTGATATAAATCCCAATTATCCCATTTTGGCTTGGGATGTCAAAGGCACAAAAATTTTATGTATTTACTGGGAAGCTGGGAAAACAAAAATGTTTGTTTATGATGTAATTGCAAAGTATAAAAGAAACAAACAAGAAATTACTGGCTTCGATCAAATACTTGATGCCAATTATATGTTAGACGATAATACTATTGTTTTAAGTGCAGCAAAAAATGGGCATACAGATATTTATACATATAAAATTGATGAACAAAAAACTACACAAATTACAAATGATGTGTACGATGATTTAAATCCATCGCTAGTTTCTTTTGCAAACAGAACAGGCATTATTTATTCATCAAATCGTCCATCGCCTGAAGCTTCTTTAGCAGATACTGTGCAGCCAAGTAGGTATAGATTTAATATTTTTTTAGTAGATATTTTAAACAATTCTGCCACTAAACAAATTACACAATTAACCAATGTTAAATATGGCAATGCAACAATGCCTATGCAATACAATACCAATCATTTCACTTTTGTAAGTGATGAAAATGGTGTTGGAAATCGTTGGGCAGGATTCTTTAATACACAAAGAGCAGGTTTGGATACATTGTATTTTGTTGGTGATGAAATGATGCGTAATCCATCTGCAAAAGAAATGGACTCAGCACTTGTTGCTTGGCGTAAACAAGAGCCTGATAGTATTGCATATTTTCAAGTATATAAAGATTCTACTTATACTTTCCCTATTACAAACTACCAAAGTTCATTAATTGAAAGTAGGGTTGCAGGAAATAATGGACAAATAAGTGAAACAAGAAGAGAAGGAAATGAAAAGTATTTATACAAGCTAAAAGTGAATGAAGATGCTTTGTATAGAAGAAATGTTACAGCTCCTCCAACTGCTTATATGAAAAAAATAATGAGCGATGAAAAGACTCAAAAAGGGAAAGCAACAATCTATGGCAAGCAACCCTCAATTGATTCTACGAAACCAACAACAGTAGATTTTTTTCAAAATGAATTTTCTGGAGAAAAGCCAGATACCAGCGTTAAAAAAGATGATGCCACAACTGTAGAAATTTTAAAACCCAAAGCAAGATTATTCAATAGCAAGGTGAAATTTCAAACAGATAATGTGCAAACAGGGGCAGGTAATAATCTTTTAATTTCAAGGTTTCAGCCTTATGCTGGTGGATTTGGACCCATTAAACTAAATAATGGGCATACATTAAATCTTGCATTAAAAGTTGGTGTTTCTGATTTAATGGAAGACTATAGAATTACAGGTGCTATTAACCCAAGCTTAAATTTAAAAGACAAAACTATTTATTTAAATTATCAAAATCTTAGACGTAGAACAGATTGGGGACTTAGTTATTACAGAAGCAATGAAACTATTGGTTTGCAATTTAGCAATGGAGCACTACATAATGCTTCTCATATTTCTAATATTTATCAGGGAAATGTTTCTTACCCTTTTGACGAAGCTAGAAGCATAAGATTAACTGCTAATATTAGAAGAGATAGGTATTCAATAAAACCTTTAGAATACTCAAATGGGCAACCATCAGCACAAGCATTGGCTTTTCAGTATGAAGATAAGTATAATGTTATGGCTCATTTAGAATATGTTTATGATAATACCATTACGCCTGCAATGAATATTTGGGAAGGAACAAGGTATAAGATTTATGGAGATATCATTGCTCCAGGTGCAGATAAGAAATTTGTACCATTCAAAGAAACTTTTAACATTGGTTTTGATGCACGACACTATTTACCAATTTACAGAAATTGTATTTGGGCTGTTCGTGCTGCTGCTGATTTTAGTTGGGGCAGTCAAAAAATCATTTATTATTTAGGTGGTGCTGATGGAGATTTATTATTAACACCAGAAAAATTCAATTCAAATAATAGACCAGCACAAGACCAAACTTATGCATTTCAAAGTTTAGCTGTTAATATGCGTGGGTACAATCAAAATGTTGCTAACGGAAACAATGCTTTTGTAATCAATAGCGAAATTCGTTTGCCAATATTTAGTACATTTTTTAATCAACCTGTAAACAATGCATTTTTAAGAAATTTTCAATTGGTTCAGTTTATAGATTTGGGCACAGCTTGGAATGGAAAGTATAATGGCATTCAAAGACCAACTGAAATTTACACTGCTAGTGGCAGTCCAGTTACAGTGAAATTAGATGCAGGAGGATTAGGCCCTTTTGCAGGTGGTTATGGTTTTGGAGCAAGAAGTACTTTATTTGGATATTTTTTAAAGTTTGATGTAGCTTGGCCAATGAAAGGCGTTTTTGCTG
>JANYEB010000228.1 GCA_025363355.1 Chitinophagaceae bacterium
GTTCTTTATTGTACTTCAGTTCGGGCTTGACGTTATAAATTTGGCTTATGAATAAAACATCAGCAATATTGCAATCATTGGGCTTCGGTTATGGGCAGACGGAATTCTAATTCCCCAACAAACGCCAAGCCTTTTTCGTTGTGCGTAACCTTGTTGGACAACTTTCACTAAGAAAAAACATCACTCAATTATCTTCATTTATGGACAGTTTATTTTTGGAGAAAGTAAAAAGGCAGACTGGAGCAAACAAAACTAATAGAGAGTATTTCGACTTTATAATTTCGGGACAATCACTTAGAACAATTCTTAATATTGAAAGTGTAGACTTTATAACATTATTTGGTTGGGGGATAAACCAAGACTATGACAAACACATTTTAAATGTTTTTAGACTAAAAGAAAAATCTCAACTTTCAAGTGGTAGAATTATACTTTATGGATGCCCAGAATGTGGAGACATTGACTGTGGAGCAATTACAGCAAAGTTAAAAGACTATGGCGACAGAATAATTTGGAGTGATTTTGCCTTTGAAACTGAAAACAATGGAATTACTGAGACTTATGACCAAGTTAAAAGCATAGAGTTTGACAGAGCAAGTTACTTTACAGCGTTTCAAAAATTACCTGTTTGACTAACATAAAACAGAATTTGAATTTACAAAATATGGACAGAAAAGGCTACGCACAACATTAGGTTTGGCATTATTGGGGCTTGACGAATATAGCCTCAGCATTTGTTCTTTATTGTGCTTCAGTTCGGGCTTGACGTTATAAATTTGGCTTATGAATAAAACATCAGCAATATTGCAATCATTGGGCTTCGGTTATGGGCAGACGGAATACTAATTCCCCAACAACGCCAAGCCTTTTTCGTTGGGCGTATTAATTTGAGACTTCTAAAAATTATAAAACTCATTCTGACATTTTACAGAAATTATTTTATTGCGACAACTGCAATAACGATTTGTTGTATTTGGATTTTTCATAAAAATGGTATTTCAACCTTCTTTCCATTATTTTGGTTTAGGATAGGAACATTTGGACTTATTTATTATTTTATTAAAAACTATAAAGAAAGAGAGATATACTATTATCAGAATTTAGGTGTTTCTCAAACTATACTTTGGTCTTCAACTTTAGCGTTTGATTTAGTTCTGTTTATTATTTCATTAATTATAACATATAAAATCAATGCAACATAAATTTGAAGTCGATAGTATTCTGTTAGAGTTTGCGTCAAGAAGAATTTTATCTAATATTTACTTTAAATGTGAAACTGGAAAAGTCACAGGAATTTTAGGACGCAACGGTCAAGGTAAAACTTGTTTAATGAATGTTGTGTATGGGAATTTAAATCCAATTAGTAAATCAATTCGTTTTGACGATATTACAATTTTTCAAGCATTTAAAAGACCCGACTTGCTGACTTATTTACCACAATTTAATTTCATTCCATCTCATCTAACACTTAAAAGAATTTTTTCCGATTTTGACTTAGAGTTTTCTGATTTTGAGATTAAATTCCCCGAATTTTCAAATAAATTCACATCTTCAATTATGACTTTGTCAGGTGGACAAAGACGATTAATTGAAGTATATGTTATTATAAAGTCAAAGTCTCAATTTTCTATGCTTGACGAGCCATTTTCGCATTTAATGCCAATTCAAATTGAGAAGGTAACTGAACTTTTAGAATTAGAAAAGTTAAAAAAGGGTTTTTTGATTACAGACCATATGTTTCGTTATGTGACAGAAATAAGCGACTATCTATATGTTTTAAAGGACTGTAAAACTCATTTGATAAAAGACATTACAGAAATTGAAAAACTTGGTTATGCTAGATTTTAACAGCAGGTAACATTAGGTTTGTCATTATTGGGGCTTGACGAATATAGCCTCAGCATTTGTTCTTTATTATTCTGTTTTACTTTGATTTTCTGCTACTGATGAAACTACATTTTCTGTATGCACTTCTTCAACTTTTATCCATTCAGAATAATTATTTGGTGCAATTCTTCTATGATATCGCAAGGCATAAACTTTTGTAAACTCTGCACCCATATATAAAATTGCAGAACTATAATATGTCCAAGAAAGAATGATAATAATAGAGCCCGCAGCACCATACATTGTGTTTAATTTGCTGGTAGATAGATAATAGCCAATTAAGAACTTACCAATTACAAAAAGGAAAGCGGTAACTAACGCTCCCACTATTACATCTTTCCATTTAATTTTTGCATCAGGTAGTATTTTAAATATTGCTGCAAAAATTACAGTTGTAATTACGAAAGAAAGTACGTTTTCTATGAGTGGAATGAAGTTATAAATAGCTCCAGAAAAAAGATTATTGATGCGACTGCCAATGGCAATAACGATGGCATTTAATGCCAATGAAACCATAAACACAAAGCCCAAACTTAAAATTAAAGAAAAGGATAATATACGATTCAGAACAAGTTTAAACCAACCACTTGTTGGCTTTACTTTTAATCCCCAAATTCTGTTGAGTGAATCTTGAATTTCTCCAAAAACACCAGTAGCACCAAGTATCAATGTAACAAAGCCAATTGTAGTTGCAATCCACGAATCATTTGATAGATGCACATTTTGAATAGTTGTTTGAATTTGTAATGCAGCATCGTTGCCTACAAGATGTTTTATCTCGCCATAAATTTTTCCTTGCATTGCTTCTTTACTAAACAATACATCACAAATTGCAATAATAATAATGAGTAATGGTGCAATAGAAAATATGGTGTAGTAAGAAAGTGATGCACTGTATTTTAGTGCATTATCGTTACTAAATTCATCAATAACTTGTTTTGCAAATTGATAAACGGAAATTATTTTTTTCTTCATAAAAAATTGATGTAAAGGTTTGTGAAAACACTAACCTTTAGGTTTTAAAATGGATATCCTATGGCAATATTTAATATGAGATTTTCTCTTCGCCACATTTTATCTCCAAATGCAATTTGATTGATAACCCAACGTTGCCCATCTGGTAAATAAGGTTTACGAAATGGAATACCTAAATCGAACCTGATAACCAAAATATTTATATCTAAACGAACGCCGAAACCTGATGACACTGCGATCTCTTTATAAAAATCTTTTTTCAATTGTCCAGCTTTACCGAATAAAAGCGTGTCTTTTGTCCAAACATTTCCAGCATCTACAAACACAGCACCACTTAATTTCCCAAGAAGTGGAAACCGCAATTCACTGTTCAAAAGCAATTTAAAATCGCCGCCGATTATCTGTAAAAAACTAATATCATTTCTATTAGGCAAATAGCTGCCAGGACCTAGTGAATGTATTGGAAAACCACGCATTGAGCTAGAACCACCAATGATATATTGCTTAGAAAAAGGCAGCATTGCTGAATTGTTATATGGAATTCCAATACCAACCTGAAGTTGATTTACCCAATCAGTTTTGCCATTCAATTTGCTTGTATATATAGCTTGTGCATCAAGTTTTACATACTGTGCAAAAGGAGCATTAAAGATTGTTTTTTCACGAACATTTTTCGCTTTACTGACTAGTCCTGCAACGTTTCCTGAAAGGTCTATGCCAGCTTTAAAATACAATTTATTTTTTGCATTGGGTTTAATAGTAGTAAGTGTATAAGAATAATATGAACCCAAAATAATTTCAGAATTTACATTTACTAAAAGAGCAGGATTTATTTTAGCTGCTGCATAAAAACTATCTGAAACGTTTGAAGCATTCAAATATGTAATGGCAATGGGAGAGAAGCGATGTTCTTTATTAATGCTTTCCTTCCAATCAAATTCATATTGCAATTGAAATATGTTCTTTGTATAAAAATTTTGCTTGATAAATAATTCATAACCTGTAGAAAATTGTGTGCGAGGTGGATAAACATTACTTTCTTTAATACTGAAAAAAGGTGTTACAAATCTTGGAAAAGTTAACGACACTTGACTACCTACACGATAATTATTTGTGTTTTTTAACGAGTCGGCAAATGATACTTCAAAACTTCCATAAGCCTTTATTTGCAATTGTTCTGCACCTTTAAAAGTATTCCTGTTTTTCCAGTTTATACTTACTTTAGAACCCAAATAGCTATTCTCTTTGGTGAAACCATCAATTTCTGCCTGTAAGGATTTTGTTTTTGAAGGTGTTAGATAATAAATAGCATTTAAAAAATGCTTAGTAGTGTCTTTTGATAATGCAAATCTATTTTTTACAAATTTAAAAGTGCCAAGGTTAATTAACCTATTAAGTGTCGTGTTTTGGTCTTTGCTGCTGTATTTTCTACCGGGTCTATAAGTGATTATTCTTTTAAACAATTCTGGTTTAAACCTGTGTATGGTATCTTGAATTAACAAACTATCAAAAAGGATTATTCCGATTCTGCTGGTATCTGGTGGAGGGTTAAGTAAGGTATAATTTGGAAAAATTGTAATGCTTTTTATGGTGTATGCGTGTTTTGCAATGATTGGTGTTGTTTTTTTTATGTTTAAAAATAAATCAACTTGGCGATTGCCAACAGTACTATCTGCATAAGCCATTATATACTCTGGATTAAAAAAATAGTATCCTTTAGTTTTTAAACGAAGATCAAGCCTACTTCTTTCTGCTTCAATATCATTTAAGCGATAAGGATTACCTACTTTTAAAAGTGTATTTTTTTTACTGGATTCTAAAAGCTTTAATAAATCCGAACTATCACTTATCCAATTAATAGATTTTATGGTGTAAAGTGGTGAAATATTTGCCTTGTAAACAGCTTTTGTAAAATAGTTTTTATTAATAGTATCTCCTTTTACAGTGCTATGAAAATATCCATTATTTTCCAATAGGTATTGCATATTTTCTGCGTTAACTTTTGCATTAATACTACTACTAAGTACTGGTGGTTCGCCCAACATTTTTCGCAACCAAACTTTTAAGCCCTTTGATTTTTTAGATTCGCCAATAACATACCACCACCAAACTTTATAAGGTTGTCCTAATAAAAACTTGTTAGGCTTGGGTCTAGCAGTTGCTTCCAATTGCTTTGTGAGTGAGCTTTTTGAAGCTTTAACATCTTTATCTTTTTTAACAGTAACTGTTGCTCCTCGATATAGTTTTTCTCCAGCAGGTAAATACTTTTTTACACTGCAACTGCTTGCAATAAATAAGATAAAAGATATATATAAGATGGCCTTATTCATTTTTGGTTGTAGTTTTATTGCTCTTGTTCTTCTCCTTCTTTTTAAAAAATTCTTTAAATTTATCGTAATCATAAGTTACAATAAAAGCAAGTCCAGTTTCAATGACGTAGCCATCAACAGTTACTTCAAACTGATCTTTTCTGTAAGCACGTAGGGCATATTTGCCATCTTTAGATAACTTATAATTTAAAGTAATATCTGGAATTGAATTATTGTTTTGCTGAACAGTTTTAGCAGCAGCATCCTGCCCTTCAACACCAAAATTTTTACCAGCGGTTATACTTAAACGATTGTCCAAAAAACTTTTAGTAATAGCAACATTCAAATCTGTTTTTTGTTGTGCATCACCTGTACTAAAATCCTGGTAGCTCTTTAAGTTTAAATCAACATCAATGCCTTTAATTAAATCGGATGCAATTTCGTTTAATGCCGATGATAAAAATTTACTTACACTTTCTCTTGCTATATTATCAACACCAGAGCCACCTCCACCTGCTTTAAAAAAATCAGTACTTTGTTCACCAACGAAATGACCTAGTAATAACAATGAAAAAATTTCTTTGTTTGTTACAGTTGCATCAGCTCTTACTTGCGTTAATTTATTTTCGATAGTTGTTCTCATTTCATTGCTAATCGGTAAGTTCGCACTTTCATCAGGCAGTTGAATATCGAAACTGATAACAGGTTTTTTTAAATCACCTTTAAGGTATAATAATACCCTGAAAGGAATTTTTTGATTAAATGTATTAGCCATTTTGCTATCCATTTGCCCAATTTCATTTTCGAGTAAATCACCTGGAGAAGCATTGGCAATATACTCTGCAGTTATATCAACCTGTGCATCCATTGGTGAGCCAGAAAACGCGATGGTGCTGCCTTCCAGCAAATTGAACTTCTTTTTTAAGAATTGATAATTTAAAACATAGTAGCCACTTTTTAAAGCATAATTTCCAGCAAGTACAATATGTCCTCCAGGATCCACACCAGCATTTAACTGAGCATCACCTTGTACTTTTAATTCATCTCCACTGGCTGGATCAATGATAATAGTGAGTGCTGAATTTTTATTGATGCTGATATTTAAATTATAATTAATGAACTGTGCAACGCCTTGCTTTTCTTCAAGGGCAGGAGTAAAAAGCACTTTTTCGGGTAACTCAAATGAATCCCTGTCAATAAATCTTACAACAGATTTTGCAGCATCTTTATTGATGTTTTGTTCTGGCAAAATAATAGCTACATCACTTTTATTGTTTAATGTAATATTGCCTTCAATGTCGGGACTGGTTGTACTTCCATTTACATTTATATCAGCATCGGCAGCAGCGAAGCCATAAACAGTACTACTTGATTTTTTGGGTGTGTTTACCAGTATAAAATCATTTGAATGTATTGCCAGCGATAAATCATAAGCTGAAATTGATTGTGCTGTTATATCGCCATCAATACTCAGCTTGTGGTTAGCAGTATCTTCAATTACAAATTTATTAAAACTGATAACAGGATAGGCTAATGAAATTTTTTGCTGATTGATAGAGTAAGGAACACCTGTTTGTGCAACAGTAAATTTTGCCGTATCAAAGTTTATATTGCCGTTCCACTTTGGCTCTTTAAAATTGCCAGACAATTGTATTTTTCCATTGATATTGCCAGACGAATTGGTAAGATTGCCCGCTGTGAAAGCCTGTGCTGTAGACATTCTTAAACGTTCTATACTCAAATCAGCATCAAATTGATTTGCTTCATTGTTTAAATAATAATTTCCTTTTACAGTAGCTAAATTTCCATAACCAGTTATTTCCATATTGGCATTAATAGTATTTTCTGTCTCATTTTTTGCAGTAAACTTTATGTTGCCAACAGGCTGTTGCTGAAAGAAAAAACTATCGATGGAAATGTTGCCAATAAATGCTGGTAATTTTTTTTCAAAACTGCTTACAGTAACTTTTCCATTAATAATTCCGGAAGCCATTAGTGTATCACTATTGGCAATTGAGGCAATATCTTTAATATCAAAATTTACAATATCAATATCAATTGGACTATTGGAAATTTCTTCTTTGCTATTAGCAGCAATTTTTGTTTTGCCATTTTCAATAAAAAAATTCTTTACCAAAATTCCTTGTGGTGAATAGCTAATTTTATTAGTTGGAGAAACATTCCATTGATCATAGTTTATCAGTAAATCATTTTTTAATGAAATGGTATAATTTTTTTCTTTCGCTGTAAGAGCTGCATCAATTTTATATCGGTCTTTATATTTTGCATCCTTGGTTAATGCGACAATATGCACACTATCATTTATTATATCTCCTTTTACACTAGAAGCATACAAGGTGTTGGTATTATATTGAAGTTTATTAAAATCAACCGAGTAATCAATTTTATTATTAAAAGAATTGACATTGATTTTACCACTATCAATAACATAAGATTGGTAAGAAAATTTTGGTAATGAACTATGAAAATTTAAAGTACTATCACCACCTTGCGAATTATATTTTCCATCAAAATGAATGCTCTCATAAGTTAAGCCCTGAACTAAATCAGTAATCAATGGATGCTTTTTAATAACTCCATTAATTGCAATTTGCTGAGCTGGTAAATTTTGATTTGAGGTTGAAATAACATCATAATATTTATCAATATATTGCAATAAAGACGGACTGATTTTATCATAATCAAAACTTCCTACAGCTACTATATCTGCTAATGGTGATTTAAGTGTAATATCATTTTTTCCACTTGCACTTAATGCTCTTACTGTGATAGAATCCAGTAAATAATTTTTATTTTTCACTGTCAATTTAGAAGAGTCAATTAATACATTTAAGTTTAAATTTCTAGGATTTAAATCATTCGCTGTAACAAACATTTTGAATGAAGTGTTCAAAGTGTCTTTATACAAATGAAGTTGTTGCAGTTGTAAAGTGTCCATTTTAATAATAGCTTCAACAGCAGCAGGATATTCGCCTGAAAGGTTTGCTGCTGCTGTATATTGCATTTGGAGGCTAGCATCATTAATGCTGCCAAATGATGAAATATTTCCAGCTTCTAAAGCTGCTTTAAGATTAACATTGCTATAATTATAATTTTTTATAAATGCATTTTGTATTTTAACATCGAAAGCAGAACGCATTTTTTTGTAATCAAATCCAGTTCCTTTTGCAGTTGCAGATAAAGTTACATTGCCCAATACACTATCTTGAGACAATAACTTTCCAATGGCAAAATCTTTGGTTGTAAAATGAATATCATATTTGGCTGCATCTTTATTTTTTAAATTATTTACATAACCTTTTGCTGTTACCATTCCATAAGTTCCATTTATAATTAAATCTGATTGCACGTTATTCATATCACCTTTTAAAGAGCCTTTAAACAAAATGGTTTGGGGCAATTTGACAGTTGGTGGAATTGAATTTGCAGGAATAAATTTTGTAATAAAACTTTTTTCAACCCTAGCATCAGCGATTGAAATATTGTATTTAAGTGTGGATGGGTTATCAATACTTTTTACATCTGCTTTTCCATTAAACTTAAATACATTGCTGTTTGCATTGATGTCAATTATGCTATTTTGGTTATTCCCTTTTACGTGTGTACTTAAACTTAAATCGGCTGGAAGTTCTCCAACATAATTATTATTTGGAATAAATTTTAGCAAATCATTTTTTAAAATATGAGTATTAAAAACTGTAATATCATAAGCTAATTTTAGCGAGTCGCTAACATTATATAAAACTGCTTTTGCATTTACAGTACTACCCGATAAACCCTGTACTTGAAGCAATGGAATATTTAACTGCTCTAGGTTTCCGTTTACTGTAGTATTTATTTTTATAAAATTGTTTTGAAATTTATCAACAGGTAAATATTTCTTAACAAAGGGGATTAAAGTATAAATATCGTTTACAGCAATTGTCGTATTTTTAAGTGTTGCTGCGAGTGTTGTATTCTTTGGATTAGTTAATATTGTAGCAATATCGTTGTAGTGAAGTTGCAATGAATTTTGCAAAATACTTTGCGGTGTTTTAATGTATAACTCAGTTGCTGTAATTCCTTTTTTGCTATAAAAAATTTTCGCATGTGTTGTATCAATTGTAAAACCACATTGTTCGCTCAATGCAAATTGATTAACATTTACTGTAGTGCTATCAGCAGTATAAAAAATATTTTTAGCATTGGCTTTTATATTTTTTGCATTGATGTGTAAAGCATCAAATCCCTCTTTTTGGCGTGGCGATTTATTATTATCGAATCGAAAATTTACATTAGCTAATTCAAATTCATTCACACTAAATTGCAAACTATTATTTTTTGTAGTATTGTGTTTTATCGAGTCAGATGAATGTGCTGTAATATAAGTCTGCATTGAAAAATTAATGCCATCCGTTTTAAATTTATCTATAGCAAACAATAATTTATCAGGCTGAAATTTATCAACAGTAATATCTAAATGATTAATTGATGTAGAGAAATTATTACCAGCATATTTATCAATAAAACTTAGTGAAACTCCATTTAATAATAGTTGTTTTATAGCAATGGTTGTAGCAGCAGTTGTATCAGTTTTTTTAATATCTCCTTTTTTACTAGCAAAAGCATCAATTAAGAATTGATAATTATACGAGGAATCATTTGCAGTTCTAGCAATATTCGCTTTGATATTTTTTAGCTCAACTTTACTGATATAAATATCACCCCAAATTAATTTTATCATATCTAAATCAACTGCCAACCTTTCCCCATAAAGCAATGTATCTTTCTGTAAATCTTCTATGTATAAATTTTTTATTTCAACACTTTTGGGAAAGCTGTAATCAATAGAACCTATTACAAATTTGGTTTTTATTCTATCTTGCAAGTAAGCCTGTGCTTTGTTTTTAACAATCTTCTTTCCATAATTTGTGTTGAGAAATATAGTAATGGCAATAATGATAAACAGCACAAAACATAGAATGTATAAAAGCATTCTTGCCATTTTTTTTACTGTTTCTCTAACTGTCAATTTGTAGTCTTTATGTTTTAGAAGTTGTGACACAAAGTTGTCTTAGTTCCAAAAAAATATGTTGTATAATTTTCAAGATATTTTATATTATTCTCACCTTGGTTGATGATACAAAAAAAGCTGCCTCTTTCGAGACAGCTTACCACACTAAAAATAACCCTTATAAACCAAAACTTAAATTGTTATTAGTAAGAGGTTTTTAATTCTACTCTTCTGTTTTTTGCACGTCCAAGAGAAGTCTTATTGTCTGCAATCGGTCTTGTTTCACCAAAGCCAGTAGCGGTTAATCTAACTTCACTGATTCCTTTTGTTGCTAAATATTTTTTAACAGATTCTGTTCTTTTTTGTGATAAAGTCATATTGAAATCATCTTTGCCAACATTGTCTGTATGTCCTTCTACTGTTAAGTTTGCAGCTTCGTATCTATTTAATATCGCTGCTAATTCATCTAATTGTACAAGAGAAGCAACTTTTAATTTATCGCTATTATTTTCAAAGAAAATTTTACTAGCAATTCTTGTAATTCTAACTACATCTTCTTTTGCAATTTCTGGGCAACCTTTATTTGCTATTGTTCCTTTAACTTTTGGGCAACGATCATCAATATCAGGTACACCATCACCATCTGTATCAGGACAACCTTTTAAACTTTGTGGACCAGCAGCATTTGGGCAACGATCTTCTTCGTTTACCACACCATCCTTATCGTTATCTAATGGACAACCATTAACATCAACTTTATAACCAGCTTTTGTACCTGGGCATTTATCATCCATATCAGCTACACCATCTTTGTCTGTGTCTGGGCATCCTTTCAATTCTTTTGAACCAGCAATATCTGGACATCTGTCATCCATATCAGCAATTCCATCACCATCTTTATCAGGACAGCCGTGTAAAGCCATTGTGCCTGCAACATCAGGGCATCTATCATCCTTGTCAGCTATGCCATCACCATCTTTATCTGGGCAACCTTGAAACGCTGCTAAACCTGCAACATCTGGGCATGCATCTAAATAATCAGCTACACCATCTTTATCTCTATCCAATGGACAACCCTTTGAATCAACAACAATTCCTGCTGGAGTATTTGGGCATTTATCATTTCTATCTGATACACCATCTTTATCAGCATCTTTCTTCTTTCCTAAATTAAAAGTCAATCCTGCTGTATGAAAAAGATACATATCATTTCCTTTACTAATGCTATTACCATCTCTAGAATCGCTGTTCGAGTTTATGAATGTTTCTTGTATATTAAAAGTTACAACCGATCCCATTTTAATATTAAAGCCTCCACCAAAAGCTGGTGCTGCAAAATCCATTTTTTTAGCAATGTTATCTTTGCCTAAATCAATATTTTTATCAAATAGAATACCGCCGCCACCTACAAATAAGTAAGGATTTACAGTTTCATTGCTATTAAAGAAATTGAATCGAAGATTCATTAGCAAAGAAGTAAAGCTGCTTCTGAAACTACCAGATGGTGCTGGTCTATCAATACCTATGCGTCCTTTATGCGATATAAAATCAAGTGCAAAATGTTCGCCTAAATATCTTGATATTGAAATACCACCAACGCCATAGGCATGCATATTGGTGCTATAAAAATCGTTTCCTAAATCTCCATTGTATTGGCTTACACCTGCGTGAATACCAATATTCCATTTCTTGTCTGCTGTTTGTGCATTAGTATTTAATGCAAATGCTATGCATAGCAGGAATAATAATTTTTTCATTGTTAGTTTTTTAAATTGTTAAATGCAAAGTTGATTTGTTGCACCTGTTTTAATATTACAGTATTGTATCTAATAGTTATGTTATTCACAGTTTGCTTTCTATTTTTCTTGCGAGCTCAGCTAGTTCTGCATATTCTTTTGATAGCTCATTTATTTCATGTTCAGTTTTTTCTTCTACATTAATTACTGCATTGTTTGCAGGTTTATGAGATGCAACAAGTTCATTCACTTTTAAATGTAAAGAGCCAGCAAATCGATTAAAAGTTTTTTGAATAACAAAGAGGCTTAAAAAAGTAATTCCAAGAATAATATCTCCTATGCAATGATGAACATCTTGCTGATAAAATTGCTTATTCGTAAACCAATATACTACTGTAAAAAATGCAACAATAAATGTGAGGGAATTGCCAAGAATAGCGGTAATCACAGCTGTTACTTTTTCAAAAATTCTTTCTGTTTGATGATATGTATTTTTCATTTTATTTTTATGATTCTGGTATACACTAAAGAAGGCAGAGTAATTAAACCCCACCTTCCTTATAAACCAAAAACTAATCTTTAACTATTTTTTATTGTTGATAGTAAAATCTTTTAATGCTTGTCCAAGCTCATTTACATCGTGATTGAATTCTGTTTTAAATGATTCCCAATCACTATTGTTCTTTTCGTAATTTTCTATTTTTACTTTTAGATTGTGATTTTGCATTTCCATATTATCAATACTTTTTGAATATGCTGCAATGGCTGTAGCTCCAGCATTTTTCATTTTTTCTTTTAATAGTGTAATACGAATTTCATTGTTTTTAACCGTTGCTTCTGCATCGTTCTTAAACATTTTCCATTCGTTAGCAGTAGCAATTTTTTGAGCTGCAACAGTTGAGTCTTTTTTTACTTCTTTTAAGTTTTCTTTTGCATCTGTTACTTTGTTTTCTGCATTTTCTACTTTTTGTTCAGATGAAGTACAACTGCTTAAACTTGTTGCCGTAATTACTGTAGCAACTACAGCTGTTAAAATTATTTTTTTCATTTTATTTTTATTATTTTGTTATAAATATTGGTGATTAAAGTGTTGATAAAATTTTATGTAACTCCTCTTTTGTTTTGCCGAGCTTTATTTGAAGTCTTCCCAGCATCTCATCTTTTTTGCCATCTAAAAACATCAAATCGTTATCTGTTAAAGCTGCAAATTTTTGTTTCAATTTGCCTTTCTGCTCGTTCCAAGTTCCTTTTGCTTCTGTTGTATTCATTTTTTAAATTTGAATTCGTGAAATAATTTTCACTTTGCAAAGATGAATCTTGTGATACTGAAAGTTTTTATACAATCGACTTTAAGAGTTGTATGATTCATACTTTTTATTTTAGAAAACTATATTTTCTTCAATAACAGGATTTAATTGCATTGATAAATCTTTTGAACCATTATTGGTTAATTCAATTTCGCAAGAAATTTTTATTTCATCACTTACCATAATAGCACCAGTTTCTAAAATTGTATTCCAAGCGAGTCCCCAGTCATTTCTATTGATAGTTCCTGTTACGCTAAATCCAGCTTTCTCATTGCCCCAAGGGTCATTCATAATACCACCAAAAACTACATTTAATTTAATATTTCTAGTAACTCCCTTGAGGGTTAACTCTCCCCATAAAATATGATTTCCATCTTCATCAGCTTTTTCAATAGTGCTAGATGTAAACCCAATTTGTTTATAGTTTATCACATCAAAAAAATCAACGCCTTTTAAATGTTCGTCACGTGTTTCATTACCAGTTGTTATAGATGCTGCATCGATCCAAAGATCAATTTCAGCAGTTGCAAAATTTTTGTCTGTTACATAAATGCTGGCATCAAAAGTTTTAAATGAACCTCTAACTTGTGCAATCATTAAGTGCCTTACTTTAAAAGAAATTTCGCTGTGAGATGGATCGATAGACCATTTTGTTTCGTTTGACATTGTTGTTTGTTTTTATAGTAGTGAAATAATTTTATAATGCAAATTTGATTTTGTTTAATGCTAAAAAATTACATTACTAACTAAAGGGTTTACATCATTCATAGATTACTAATTTGAATAGGAGATTACCTAGTTAAAATAATCAGTAATAAATTATTTTGTATTTTGGGCTGGTTTAGCAACCACTTTTTTTCTAAAGGGAGACTTAATTGTTATGATTGCTGGCATTGTATCGCCCAATAAATAACCCCAAGGTTTTAGCACATCAATTCTGTCAAAAATTAATTTAATAATGGCAGTAAGTGGAATAGATAAAAACATTCCTGCAATTCCCCATAATGCTCCACCTATTAAAACAACAACTACTGAAACAAGTGCATTTAGTTTTACACGAGATGCTACTATTTTTGGAATGATATAATGGTTGTCTATAAACTGAATTACCAAATATGCAACTAAAACCAATAATGCATAACTTGGAGATTTGGTTGTGATAGCAATTAGCATTGGTAATGAAACTGCAAGTAAGCCCCCTATAAAAGGAATCACATTTAAAATAGCACTAATTACACCAAGTAATATTGCATAATCAATACCTAATATCAACAATGCTATTGAATTTAATGTTGCAACAATGACTGCTTCTAAAAGCAATCCTGTAAGATAACTTCTGATGATAGTTCTAGTTTCGACAAGTATTTCATTGATATCTGCTAGCTTATCTGATTTGAAAACTGTGTGAAGAAATTGTAGTAATAGTGGCTGGTAATACAATATCATAAATACATATACCAAACTTAAAATAAGAACAACCAATAAACTGCCAGTATTAATAATTGTTTGTGCAATAACAGCACTTGCCTCGTTGGTAATTTCAGCATTCTTTTTTGTAATCCATGAATTTAACTTTATTGGACTGATATGAAAATGACCAGATATCCATGATGAAAACTGATCAATTAGTAAATTAAACTGCTCAATAAATTTGGGGAAAGTATCGGTAAACTGCATCATCTGAGTTGACAATAGAACAGCAATAAAAATAGTTGTAATAACTACTACAAAAAGTGTGATTGTAATAGACATAATTCTTCCAATCCCTTTCCTTACAAAAAAATTAACTACAGGTCCTAATACAATTGCTATAATAGTAGAATAAATAATAGGAACAATAATTTTTTGAGCGAGAAATAATATGCCCAAAAATGCAAATAAGCCCATAGAAACTAAAGAGGCTGCTGCATAAAAAGGTAATTTAGTTTCTGTTTTCATTTAATATTAGTAAGTTTTTTTTCTAAAAAATTTGCTAATTAATCCGCCAACTACAGATTTAATATCACCTGCATTCTTTGATGCAATGCCCGTTACACCAAGTTGTAGAACATAACCAAGAAATTGTTTGATGGGATTATGTGTTGAACCAATAATAATTTTTTTAGATAGGTAACCAGTTGCTAAGCCAATTAAAGTGCTTAACAAACTTTCTTTTATTTCTGGTGAAGTTGTTAATTCGTTTAAAGTATGTTTAATTAAGTTAACTGGCTTTAAACTCTCTGCCGTTATTTTTAATTGTTCTCTTAACAACTGTTCTTCAATCGCACGTTTTGTTTCAAGTAAATGAATGGCTGCTTTAAGATCGGTTATGGAATTTATTTGATTCATTTATTTTAGTTCAGCATTTTAATAATAATTGAATTTCCGATTTTTGTTTTGATATAATTTTTCAACAAGAAAAATAAAACACATCCTACAATAACATAAAATCCAGAAACACAAAAAAATCCATAACAAGGTTTGCCTAGCAAATCGCCCAACCATAATGCAATTGCAATATTTACTGCAATAGCAAATAACAGTATAACAGTTGCAAAAACACAGTAAAAAACAAGTTTTGATAATGTATTGCTGGTTTTTTCTACAGCTTTAAGTTTCAATAACTCGATACTTGTTTTTCCATATTGTTCTGCTTTTTCTAGCAAAGATTCTATAGCATTTGGCTTGGTTTCCATAATTTTTATTTTTGTAGGAAGTGTTTAAAAACTAGTGTTTAGCTTAATTCAGCTCTAACATCTTTCTTAACTTCGGCTACTTTGTTTTTTCCTGCTTTATACATTTCTTCCATCTGCTCTTTTGTAGCTTCAAATTTTTCATTCAGGCTATCTACCAATTCTTCAAAGCTGTCTTTTAAATCTTCAACAGAATCTGTCCCTTTTTTATACAATTTTTTTCTGGTTTTAGAACCTTTGTCAGGGGCAAATAAAATACCCAATGCTGCACCAGCAGCAACGCCTGCTAATACGCCTAATAACATTTTTCCTGTGCTCATAATTTGTTTTTTTTAATGATGATGAATTTGTTTTTTGTGTAGCTTATATAGGCCTATTGCCTCTAATAATTCTCAGTATTATTGCAATGATGGCAATGATTAATAGTACGTGAATAAGCCCTCCAAAGTTGTACCCAATAAAACCAATTGCCCAAGCAATAATAAGAATTACTGCTACTAAATAAAGTAAGTTGCTCATAAAATTTAGTTTTAAAAGTTAAAAAATATTTGTTTTGAATGATAGTGTAAAGATGGGTTGTCTTGTGATGGTGACCATTACATAGGAATCACAATAACTTACATAATTCCTATGTAAAGGGAAATGTGCAATAGAAATATGCGATTGAAAAAAGTTGCAAATTTTTTGTTGCATTTTTTTTGTTGCAATTTAAATTGCAACAATATTTTTGCAACAATATTTTTTTGCAAAATGAATGATATAAAAAAAATCAGGAAAGGGTTGGGATTTAGCCAACAGCATTTTGCTGATTATTTGGGAATTGACAGAGGGCTTTTATCAATGGTGGAAATTGGCAAAAGAGAATTGCCAACAGCGGCATTGATTAAATTAAATATGCTTGAACTGAATCGTCCCAAAAACAATTTGCCTCAAACTGTGCCTTTGGTTGCACCCGAACTTGAACAGCAAAACAATCAACTGCAAACATTTTTGCAGCAAGAACAGCAATGGTTTTTGCAAAAAGCAT
>JANYEB010000251.1 GCA_025363355.1 Chitinophagaceae bacterium
CAAAGAAATGGTGACATTGATTAAAAACCTTAAGCCAGGAACTTATTCAACACCACAGGTATTTACAGACGAACGTGGACAAAAGAAAGTTAGATTAATTTACTTTAAAAATCGTACAGAACCACACAGAGAAAATTTGAAAGATGATTATAATAAATTATCGCTTCGTGCTGTTGAAGAAAAAAAACAAGCAAAATTAGAAACTTGGTTCAAAGAGCATTTGCCATTCTATTACATTACTATTGATAATGAATTTAAAGATTGTAAATCTTTGAAAGATTGGCTAAAGTTTGCAGCTAAAAACTAGTTTTATTGGCACGATATTTCTTCTAACCAAATTAAATTATTGAAGATGAAAAAAGTAATATCATTTTTTGGGTTGTTATTAATTGTATTTGTTCAAATTAATGCACAACAAAGGACAGTTGCAGAATGTGTGGTTAACTATGCAGTAGTTGCAGATTCTAATACAGATATGAGTCGCACTACAAAAATTGTTTATATAAAAGGCAATGATTGCAGAACAGATATTATTAGTCCATCGTTTACGCAAACCATTTTTTATGATAAAACAACAGGAAATGCTGTAGTGCTTAGAGAATTTGGAAATAATAAAGTGATGACTAAACTTAGTAAAACGCAATGGATAGAAAAGAACAAAAAGTTTGATGGTGCTGCAGTTACAATGGTTGGAGATACAAAAAATATTTTAGGTTACGAATGTAAAAAAGCTATCATACAAACTAGCGATGGCAATTCAATTACAGTATTTTATGCAACAGCTATATCTCCATCTGTAAAAGAATTTGAATACCAGTTTAAAGATATTCCAGGATTTGTATTAGAATATGAAGAAGTGAAAGAGGGTAACAAAAGAATCAAATACGTTGCAACAAAAATAAATCTTAGCCCTGTTCAAATATCTAAATTTGACGTTCCATCTGCAGGTTATAGATTGCTAAACTAATAAAAGTAATTAGTTATTGGGAGAAGGAGTCTTAAACTTGGGGGCCTTGATTTTAAACTTGTAAGGCATTATGTAAGTTGTGTTACCTCTATCGATTTGCAAAAAAGGATTTAAAGTATTTCCATTATTTTTTGGTGTAATTACAGGTGAGCCACCATTTTGCAATCTTGTTCTAAGCAAAGACAATGAAAAGCTTTTTTGAGAGAAGTGATTAATATTTTTTAAAGAATATTTATTACTTTTTGCTTTTTCGTCAACAGTTCCAGTTAAAGTAAATGACGCAAATGCGAAAGATGCAGCCAAACAAAATATGGTAGCAGCAGTAGCTTTTTTTATGTGTCTTCTATTCAACATTGATTCAAAAGTATAGTATTTGTTACGAATCAACAAAATTTTTCTTATTAACATAAGGTGAATAACCTAAATAAGTTGTTAAATAATTTTTTTTATTCAGCAACACCCTTATTTTTAATAAACTATTCAAATATGCAGCAATACCCATTTCAAGAAGATAAAGAAGAGATGATGCAACTGCTTTCAGATTACGAAAATTTGAAGGCTGGCAAAGCTCATAATTTTTTAGAAGAAGAAGCATACATCAAACTCATAGATTATTTTGAAGATGCAGATAATCTAACAGAAGCTATGACAGCATCTGAAATAGCTTTAGAGCAACTACCTTTTTCGTCAGAATTAATGTTTAGAAAAGCTGATTTGCTCATTGTAAACAGAAAATATTTAGAAGCACTTGATTTACTCGATACAGCTTCATTGTATGATAGCAACAATATCAGCCTTTATATTTTAAAAACTGATGCTCTGTTAGCCCTTGATAGACAACCAGAAGCTGCTAGTATTTTAGAAGCAGCCTTAGAGCTTTTTGAAGGAGAAGAAAAAGCTGATTTGCTTTTTGATTTAGCAGATGTTTATGATGATTATGAAGAGTTTGAAAAAGTGTTTGATTGTTTGATGATGCTTTTAGAGGTTGATCCAACTAGCGAGGAAGCATTGTATAAAATTTGCTTTTGGACAGACTTTACTGGCAGGTATGAAGAAAGCATTCAAATTCATCAAAAAATAATTGACAATTTTCCTTACAATGAGATTGCTTGGTTCAATTTAGCAGCGGCTTATCAAGGTTTAAAATTGTATGAAAAAGCTATTGATGCTTATCAATTTGCAGTTGTTATTGAAGAGAAGTTTGATTATGCCTATAGAAATATGGGAGACGCTTTTTTAAGACTTAGAAAATACAAAGAAGCGATTGAAGTATTGGAAAAAGTGCTTGAACTTTCTAGACCAGAAGATGTTATTTACGAAGCTATTGGTCACTGCTACCATAAACTTGGAAATATTGCTCAAGCAAGGTTTCATTATAAAAAAGCAGTACATCTCAACAATGATGATGCAAAATTGCACTATAAATTAGCTAGCACATATATGCAAGAACAACAATGGCAAATGGCTATTAAGCATCTTGAAAATGCAATTAGAATCAATAGAAATAGTAAGGAAATTAATCTTGCAATAGGAGAGTGCAAAATGCAACTTAAAATGTATAAAGAAGCTACTCAATATTTTGGAGCAGTTGTGCTACAAAGACCTACAAATGTTGCAGGCTGGGAAGCTTTAATTAAATGTTTAATGAAAGCAGAAAGTTTTGATGAAGCTGCCGAACGTTGCCAAGTTGCATTGCATCATACAGGGCATAAACCAATTTTGTTATTCTATTACACTGCCGTTTTATTTGCTCAAAATAAAAGCAAAGAAGCTTTATTGCAACTTGAAAATGCAATGACTATTGCACCTAAATTCTTGAAAAAATTAATAGACTTACATCCTAATATTTTGCAAAATAGTTTAGCTGTTGATATTATTTCAAGGTTTAAAAAGCAAAGAAAAAGTAGGAAATAGAATTTGATTACATATTTCTAACCTCAACAATTAAAAACTTTAAATAGTTGGTATTTTCCATTCCCCAAACAATTGGATGATCGGCTGCTTGTGCATTAAACACAACTTGTTTAATCTTCTTTTTGGCGTCTTTTGCTGCTTGTTGAATAGTGTGTAAAAACAAATCGGGGGGCACTAAATTAGTGCAACTTGAAGTTACCAAAAATCCTCCATTTCTTAGCAGTTTCATTCCACGTAAATTAATTTCTTTATAGCCAGTAATAGCTTTTGCAATACTCTCTCTGCTTTTTGTAAATGCAGGTGGGTCAAGCATTACAACATCGTATTGCCTTTCTTCTTTCACCCAATTTTTCAAAACATCAAAGGCATTCATTGTTTCAAATTTACAAACTTTATCTAAGCCATTTAACGCTGCGTTTTTGTTGGCTTGTGCCACTGCGTTTTCACTGATATCAATTCCTAAAACAGATTTTGCACCATAATGTGCTGCGTGAATTTCAAAAGTTCCTGTGTAAGTAAAAGCTCCTAAAACATCTGCTCCTTTTGAGATGTGCTGAATAGCTCTGCGATTATCTTGTTGGTCTAAAAAGTAACCGGTTTTTTGTCCATTTTCTATATCAACATTAAACTTTAAACCATTTTCGCTGATGATAATATTGGTATCAAATGGGGCTGATAAAAAACCTTTTCGTTGTGGTATGCCTTCTAATTCACGAACAGGAACATCGTTTCTTTCATAAATTCCTTTTGGTTTAAAAATAGTCTCCAAAGCCTTTATGATAAAGGGTTTGAACAAATCCATTCCCAATGCTAAAGTTTGTATCACAAAATAATCGTTGAATTTATCAATGATTAATGCAGGCATTTCATCTGCTTCTCCAAAAATTAATCTACAGTTTTCCGTGTAGCCAATTCTTTGACGATATTCCCAAGCTTGTTTAATTCTGGTATAGAAAAATTGTTCGTTAATTTCTTCTTTTTTACGAGTTAGCAAACGCACCAATATTTGTGATTTTGGGTTGTAGTATCCACGACCACAATATTTATCATCATAATAAAAAACATCAACAATATCTCCTGGTTCTGGTGTGCCAATCATTTTTTCAACTTCGTTACCAAAAACCCAAGGATGACCGTTTGCAATACGCTGAGCAATTTTTCTTTTAAGAACAATTTTTGTCATGCTGCGAAAATATTGGTTTTGATGTCTTAATAGCTCAATAGTTTTAATAGGGGTAAGCAATTAAGATTATGGTGTTTGAAAATGCTTTTAAACAAGACCAAGAGTCTTTTTGACAAGACCAAGAGTCTTTTAAACAAAACCAAATGTCTTTTAAATAATACCAAATGCCTTTTAAACAAAACCAAATGTCTTTTAAACAAAACCAAATGCCTTTTAAATAAAACCAAATGTCTTTTTATCAAAACCAAGAGTCTTTTAAATAAAACCAAATGCCTTTTAAACAAAACCAAGAGTCTTTTTAACAAAACCAAGAGCCTTTGCAATAATACCAAGTGTCTTTGCAATATTACCTGTAGTTTTAGCTGGGTTACTTGACCTCCTCACAGTAATGGTGGATGTTTTCTCTGAAATAATAAATTCCCAATACCCGCTACCTAATTCCTAATTCCCAGTTCCAATACCAACTCTTCCTTTCATCACTGCTGGCACACCTTCAGTAATCCATTTTGGTGCAGCAGCATCTTTTAATAACCAGTCAAAAAATTGTTGCTCTTTTATTTGAATGTCTTTTCTGTTTTTTCTTTCTATTAAATTATGTGCCTCTCCGTTGTAATTCAACATCCACACAGGTTTGTTCAATCTTCTCATCGCAGTAAATAATTCTATACCTTGATACCAAGGCACAGCACCATCTGCATCGTTTGCCATAATAACCATTGGTGTCTTTACTTTTTGTAAATGAAATAAAGGAGAATTTTCTATATAGAGATTTGGCTTTTCCCAAATGGTTGCACCTATTCTACTTTGACTATGTTCATATTGAAACTGCCTGTTTACGCCACTTTCCCAACGAATGCCTCCATAGGCACTAAACATATTGCCCACAGGTGCACCAGCCCAAGCTGCTTTGTATAAATTAGTTTGAGTAATTAAATAAGCTGTTTGATAACCACCCCAACTTTGACCTTGCAAACCAATGCGTGTGCTATCTATAAATCCTTTTTTAATTAAAGCCCTTGTGCCACTTACAATATAGTCGTAAGCACTTTTGCCAGGATGCCCAGTTGTGTACCAAATATCCGGCACAAAAACCACATAACCATTGCTTACAAAGTATGGAATATTTAATCTTGATGGAGTAGGTGCAGGTGCTTGGTATTGATGCAGCGTAGCATTATTTCTTTCGTAGAAATAAACAATCATTGGATATTTTTTGGTGCTATCGAAGTTTTCTGGTTTGTATAAAATACCTTCTGTAAGCTTGCCTGTATAGGCTTTCCACTTAAACAATTCTGCTGAACCCCAGAGGTAGTTTGATTGTTGGGGGTTGATGTTGGTGAGTTGTTTATAATCTTCTTCATAACCTTTAACAATTAAATTAGGTGTCTTTTGAAAAGATTCACTTGTAACAATAATTGTAAATTTTCTTGTTGCTTTGGCTGCAAATTGAATGTTTGAATCATCAAAAATTAAAGCACATTTTATTTTATTTGAAAAGAGTTCTAATGTTGATGAACAAAGAGAATTTGTTTTGGTTTTTTCATTGAATTTTTTATAAAGTAATACAGAAGTATCAGTATAATACTTTTGATCTTTATCATAATCAATGACTCTATACACAATTTTATCTTTTCTACCATTGGTGATACAAACAGACTTTTCTTTTCCTGTTGGGTCAACCTTCCATAAGTCGTACCTGTCATAGATTAAAACATATTTATCATTTTCCATCCACTTTACAATGCCATAAGCATTAGGTGCATCAGGCACATCGTTTTCTTCATCGTATAAAGGATAAGGAATATCTTTTGCAACAGGTTTGGTTTTGTTACTATCAGCATCGTAGCAACTGTATTTCTTTTTATCTTCATCATACACCAACAAATATTTACCAGTATATGAAGGATAAATATTTGCACGAACATTACTCATTATTTGTTTGTTGCTGCCATCGTTGCTATTAATAACAAACACATCTTTCTTTGTAAAGCCCTGCCATTGCTGCTCTACACGTTTACCACTATCGCTTACAGCATAAAAATATTTTCCATCACCTTCTTGTGTAACTCTTATGGGTTCAAATTTTGGAGAGCCGATTTGGGTGAAAAGAAAAGTGTCCTTACTTCTTAAACCAAATACTTCTTCCGTTGTATCTTTAATTCTCCACAATTTGAATTGAATTTTAGCTAAATAATTTTTTTTTGTATCTGCATCAACATTTTTTAATTGAGCAGTCATTAAATTATCTTCCTTATAATTCCATACATCAACACTTACTCTTTCAAATTCTGGGAGTGTAGTGTCTTTAATTGGAAGAATCGGAGAAGTTCCAAAGAATAAATTATCGCCTGATTTACTGAAATAAGTCGTTGAGTTATCATTAATCCTCCAGCTTTTTGGAAGAAAATTTGAAAACTTTATATCGAACTGCCATTTTGAATAACTAGGAACTTCAAAGCCTGTTATTTTGTAAAAATTGTTCTGAACTAAACTAAAATCTTTTTGTTCATTCTTCGATGTATCATTTGACAAGAAATAAGCCAATTTATTTCCATCATCATCAAAAACAAACTGCTTTGAATCTTTAAAGTTTTTACTAAGAGTATCTCGTTGTAAATTATTTGTATCAACAAAGTGTAAATCCAGATAATAGCAAATAATTACAGATTCTATTTTACTATTATTCTTCTTTGTTTTTTCTACAACAAATCTGTTTCCTTTTTTACTAAACAAATACTCCTGCACCAATTTAATCTTCTGCTCTTTGCCGTCAGTTAAATTTCTTAAAACCAATTCAGTTCCTTCTTCATTATCATCTTCTTTTTTTGGCTTACCTGTACTATCTTTTTTAATTGCTAAAACACTTATCCCTTGTTCTTGTGCTTTAGCTATTAAGTTGTTTAAACTATCAATCTGCTTTTGCATTGCAACAGCTTTATTGCTTAGTTCATTTAGTTTACCAATGCTGTCCAGCTCTTTTTTGTCTTTGGTTTCGGGTAAAGGGTTTTCCATTAAATAAGCCAGCCAGCCACCAGCTTTTTCGGGTGTTTTATAGCTTTTAACTCTTGCAATTTTTTCTAATTTGTTGTTGTTAATATCATAAATGCCCAAACTATCTTTAGGCATTTCAACAGCTTTCTTTTTTGCAATTTTAGCATCGCGTGTTTGCTTGTAAGTAGGTTTAATTTTAAACACAACAAACTTGTCATCATCGCTAATAGTTATGTTATAACCACGTGCTACTTCAATTAGTTTATCTCCTTTAGTGCTTTGTATAACAAGGTTGGCATCGCCTTCTTGCACAGCAATAGTATAGGCAACAAACTTTCCATTAGCACTAATTAATTTTTCATCGATCCTTTGCCAGCTATCATAAACACTATGGTCTAAAGGTTTTTTTTGTGAGAAAGAAATAATAGGAATTAATAATAGTAGTAATAATATTTTTTTCATAAAGAAGGTTTTTTTTGCCACAAAGGCACGAAGAAACAGAGAATAATTTTGGGTTTTGACTTTTAACTTTTGACTTAAATTCCCAACGCATCTTTCATTGTAAATATCCCTCTCTTGTTGCAAATAAATTCAGCAGCTAACACAGCACCACTTGCAAAACCAACTCTGTTATGTGCAGTATGTGTAATTTCTATATCATCAATAGGAGAGGAGTATTTAATAGTATGTGTGCCAGGTGCAGGGTCTATCCTTTCAGAGATAATTTCTAATTCAGCAGTATTATTTGTTGGTTGATTTACCCAGTTTTTCTTAATGCTACTATTTGCTAAAACTTGCTCTGCCAAAGTAATAGCAGTGCCACTTGGTGCATCTTTTTTTTGGGTGTGATGAATCTCGGTTAATGATACATTGTAGTCGTTATACTTGCTCATTAATTTGGCGAGATAAGTATTGAGCTCAAAGAATAAGTTAACACCAATGCTAAAGTTGCTTGCATACAATAATGTTCCATTTTGTTGATGGCAAAGTGTTTCAATTTCATTCCATTTATCAAGCCAACCTGTGCTACCACAAACCACAGGAACACCATATTCTATGCACCTTTTAACGTTTTCAAAAGCTGTGTGTGGAGATGTAAATTCTATGGCAACATCTGCTTTTGAAAGGTTATCTTTTGTAAATTCATCAACATTATTCAAATCTATTTTCAACACAATTTCGTGTCCTTTTGCTACTGCAATTTCTTCAATGGCTTTGCCCATTTTGCCATAACCTATTAATGCTATTTTCATTTACTTTTTATTTACCACATAGGCACATAGAAACATAGTTCTTTAAAAGCCTTTGTGTACTATGTGCCTATGTGGTGATTCATTATTTAATTAATTTCTCTATTTCTTTTTTCAATCCACTTTCTGTTAATTGAGCACTGTGAGCAGCACGATATTTTGTAGCTTTATTACTAAAGATAGAAAATGGAATAGCACCTTCAAAGCTTCTGTCAACAAGGGTTTGAATAACACTGGTCTCCTGTTCATCTAACCAATAAACAGTTGCTTTATATCCCTTTTTATTTACAAAAGGGGCAACCTTGGTGTAATCCTCAGGATAATCAAGACTTATTAAAACCAACTCAACATTATTGTCTTTAAATTTGTCAACTACCTTTTCAAAATACTTTAATTCATTAACGCAAGGCCCACACCAAGTTGCCCACAAATTAATCACTATTGGATGGTTGGTAGTATCCATCATTTTAACAATATCTGCTGCTTTTACCTTTTTAATTTCCTGTGCATTTACAAGATGGGAACTTGCTATTATAGCAACTACTAAAAATATTTTCTTCATAATTTATAATTTAACATTTATAATTCATCATTACTAAGGAATCCCCATTCGCTCATCAAAGTTTCCATTCTATTTTTTGGCAAAGAAACCTGGCTATAATGTCCAGCATTTGTTTTTTGACGAGAGGCTTCGTAAATACTTACTGCACAAGCCACAGAAATATTCAAACTTTGAATAATTCCCATTTGAGGAATAATAAAATTTCCATCTGCCAAAGCTCTAACTTCATCAGTAACGCCACTATGTTCATTACCAAAAACCAAAGCAACACTTTTTGTAAAATCTATTTCATACAAACCAATAGCATCACTTGATAAATGTGTTGTTAAAATGGTTTCGTAACTCTTTCTAAGTGTAGCAAAACATTCTTCATTGTTTTCAAACTGATGAATTGTAAGCCATTTTAAAGCACTGCTGCTGCTTTTAGTTCCAAATTTTTGGTGTCTTGGAATGATAGTGTTCAAAATATAAATATCCTGAATGCCAACAGCATCGCAGGTTCTCATTA
>JANYEB010000020.1 GCA_025363355.1 Chitinophagaceae bacterium
GAGTGAGGACTGTAACCTATAATCGTTTACACAAAAGGGTTTGCCAGTTTGCACAAGTATTAAAAAACAATGGTGTAAAGAAAGGAGATAGGGTTTGTATTTATATGGGAATGATTCCAGAATTAGCTTATGCAGTATTGGGTTGTGCAAGAATTGGAGCTATACACTCTGTAATTTTTGGAGGCTTTTCAGCACAAAGTATTTCAGATAGATTAGAAGATGCACAAGCCGAATTTATTGTTACTTGCGATGGAGCATATCGTGGCGAAAAAGTAATTCCTTTAAAAAGTGTTATTGATGATGCTTTGATAGGAAATAAAACAGTGAAAAAAGTAATTGTTTATACGCGAACCCGCACCCCTGTTTCAATGATTAAAGGCAGAGATATTTGGTGGGAAGATGAAATGGAATATGCGGAACATCAAGTAGAAAAAGATGGAGTGGTTTCTTTTGAAGCAGAAGAAATGGATGCCGAAGATCCATTGTTTATACTTTACACATCTGGCTCAACAGGCAAACCCAAAGGCGTTGTGCATAGTAGTGCTGGTTATATGATTTGGACAAACTACACTTTTATAAATGTGTTTCAATACCAACCAGAGCAAGTTCATTTTTGCACAGCAGACATTGGCTGGATTACGGGTCATAGTTATATTGTTTATGGACCATTAAGTGCTGGTGCTACAAGCCTGATGTTTGAAGGCATTCCAACCTATCCAGATGCTGGAAGATTTTGGGATATTGTAGATAAGCATAAGGTGAATATTTTATATACTGCACCCACAGCTATTAGAAGTTTAATGAGCTTTGGTTTGATTCCTTTAGGCGGAAAAGATTTATCATCTTTAAAAGTTTTAGGAACAGTTGGCGAACCCATTAATGAAGAAGCTTGGAACTGGTACAATGAAAATATTGGCAAAAAAAAATGCCCTATTGTTGATACTTGGTGGCAAACAGAAACTGGTGGTGTTTTAATTTCAAATCTTGCTGGCATTACTCCATCAAAACCAGGCTGGGCAACGCTTCCAATGCCTGGGGTGCAACCCATTTTAGTTGATGATAAAGGCAATGAAGCCTCACCCCAACCCTCTCCAAATGGAGAGGGAGAAATAACCAAAGGAAACCTTTGTATTAAAGCTCCTTGGCCATCTATTTTAAGAACAACTTATGGAGACCACGAACGTTGCAAAACCAATTATTTTGCAACATATCCAAATTTATATTTCACTGGTGATGGTGCAATAAAAGATGAAAATGGATTTTATAGAATTACAGGTAGAGTAGATGATGTATTAAATGTAAGTGGTCATAGAATTGGTACTGCAGAGGTAGAAAATGCTTTGAATATGCACGCCGATGTGGTAGAAAGTGCAGTGGTTGGTTATCCTCACGATATTAAAGGGCAGGGCATTTATGCTTTTGTAATTTGTAGTCATTTTCATAGTAGTGAAGAACAAACAAGAAAAGATATTTTACAAACTGTTACTCGTGTGATTGGAGCAATTGCAAAGCCTGATAAAATTCAGTTTGTAACTGGTTTACCAAAAACAAGAAGTGGAAAAATTATGCGTAGAATTTTACGAAAAATTGCCGAAGGCGAAATTGAAAATCTAGGTGACACTTCAACATTACTTGACCCAAATGTTGTTGATGAAATTAAAAATGGAAGGTTGTAAAAGTTAAGAGAGCCATCAAAATTTTGATGGCTCTTTCGTTTTATATAATCAATAAAATATTCGATTAGTATTTCATCCGTTTAATCTGCGTTTATCCGTGTCCCATTTTATTTATTAGGCTGAGGCGTATATCGCAAATATGGTTTAATAATCTTAACACCCTTTGGAAACTTAGTAATGGCATCTTCTGTTTTAATAGTAGGCACAACAATTACATCTTCTCCATCAACCCAATTTGCAGGGGTGGCTACACTATAGTTTGCTGTTAATTGCAAGCTATCAATTACACGCAACACTTCTATAAAATTTCTTCCTGTAGATGCAGGATAAGTGATAATAAGTTTAACTGTTTTATCGGGTGCAATAATTACTAAAGATCTAACTGTTGCTGTTGCAGATGCATTGGGATGCAGAAAATCATACAGCGTTGCAACCTTTCTATCATCATCGGCAATAATGGGAAAATCAACGGTTACATTTTGGGTTTCGTTAATATCGTTAATCCAGTTGCAGTGGCTTTCAACACCATCAACACTAAGTGCTAAAACCTTTACACCACGTTTTTCAAATTCGCTTTTTAAACCTGCTGTTTTACCAAGTTCTGTGGTGCAAACTGGTGTAAAATCTGCAGGATGCGAAAATAAAACGCCCCAAGAATCTCCTAGAAATTCATAAAAATCAATATTACCTAAAGATGTTTTTGCTTGAAAGTTAGGTGCTATATCACCAAGATGTAAACTCATATATTGTAATTTTAGAAACCGAAAATAACCGTTATGTAATAGGCTGATTAACGATACTAGTAAAACTTATCTTTTTAACAAATCTTTATAAATTGCCACTTCTTTTTGCAGGTCTCTAACCAATAATTCCAATTCCTCAATTCTTTGCTGTTTTGTTTTTACTTTTTCGGCAGCATCAATAGCTTTATCTGTAGCACCATTTAGATTAAGTTCATTACTCAAATACTCAAAAATATCATAGTCTAATGCTTGGCTAATATCCCATAAAATTCTGGCGTGTAAACTTGGTTCAGTAGAATAACCTGTAACTGTATTATGGCTTTTACCTATTAACTTAGCAAGCGATGAACCAGTATGCCCCTTTTTATAAGTTAATGACCTTACAAAATCGCCCAAATGAGGCATTGCTTTCTTTGTTTCCATTTTGAATATGATTTAGAGAAGTAAAAATAATAAAATTATTCGTTTTTAGCATTATTAATAATGCTAAAACAGATATATAAAATGCTATTAAAATGATGCAAGAGGCTTTTAGCTTATTAAATCTCATTAATACAGAGATATAAAATGCAAAAAATAAGCTGTAAGTTGCTAATATAGATATTAAAGATGTTAATAAAGAGTAATAAGATGCTTTTAAAATCTTAAATACTGCTAATAGAGAGATGCAAGATGCTAGTAGCTTCTTGTATCTCTTAAATTTGTTTTCTGTAAGCTACTAAATTACAAAAAGCTTAGTGCCTTTGTGGCAATCTCTCAAAAAAACAATTTTAAAATCGCCTAACCTTTTGCTTTTTAGCTGCGTAGTAGATAAGTAAGAAGCACACTTTTTAAAGCCCCTCTCCTTTTGGAGAGGGGTTGGGGTGAGGCTTGAAACCAAATATTGCTTATTTTTAAACTACTATTATGAAAAAAATTATCACACTTTTAGCCATTTGCTTTCTTGGTATTGCAAATATTAAAGCACAATATGTAACTATACCAGATGCTAATTTTAGAGCCTACTTGCAAACTAAATATCCCACTGCATTTAATGGTGCTGGAAAAATGGATACAGCAAATAGTTTGATTGTAAATGCTGATAGTATTGAATGTGGTGGAAAGAATATCAGTAATATGAGCGGTTTAGAATATTTTAAAAACTTAGTTTATTTGAATTGCTCTAACACGTTTATTAGTAGTTTACCCAAATTGCCAAATACATTAAAATCTTTTGGTTTAAGAGGTACACCAATTTATATATTACCAACAGTGCCTAACACGCTTGAAGAGTTGTATTTTTCTGGCATGTCCTCTACCTTTACGGTACAAGTTCCAACTTCTTTTCCTGATTCGTTGAAAATACTAGATATCCATAATTCTTTTGGAGCAAGTTTACCAACATTGCCGCCTAGGCTTAAAATATTATCTTGTTATGGTAATGATATATTAAAATGCCTTCCTAAATTACCAAGCACTTTGGAAATGTTAGCTGTTGAAAATAAAATAACCTGTTTACCCAACTTTCCAAATAGTAATTTCTTAGTGGTGGTATCGGCAGGAACGCTACCAGTTGCTAACAGTTTACCAGTTTGCAACAGCACCAACAACCCCAATAATTGCACAATATATCCAGCAAATTATGTAAACATACCCGACACAAGTTTTGGTAAATTTTTAATAGCCAAATACCCAAGCTGTTTATTTAAAGATGCCAGTAATTTATATTGGATGGATACAACTTGTAGTGGGGTGGTGGGCACCACAAAAATTAGTTGGGCATCTAATTTTACTATTAAAAATATTGAGGGAATTGAATACTTTAAAAGTCTAGATAGTTTAAATATTGCTAAGTTTTCTCAACTAGATTCTATACACCAGCTACCTGCTAATTTAAAATACCTAAAAACAGTTAGCTGTTTAGCATTAAAAGCGTTTGATAGTTTGCCAATAACATTAACAAGCTTTAATTGCGATACAAACAATATTAGTAAACTACCAATATTGCCAAATGGTTTGCAATACTTAAGTTGCAGGTTTAACTTTTTGCACAACACCATTACAAGTTTGCCTACAGCACTTACATATTTTGACTGCAGCGATAATATTACAACAACACTACCAAGCAGTTTGCCAAATAGTTTACAAACACTAATTGTTGCAAGAAATGCAGGCTTACAATGTTTGCCACAATTGCCAAATACATTAACACAATTAAATGCAGCCAATACACAAGTTGCTTGTTTGCCAAATATGCCAACAAGTTTAACAACAAGTTTATCTGTTTGCAATGGCATCAATAACCCCAACAATTGCCCAGTTTATCCACCAAATTATGTAAACATACCAGACACAAGTTTTGGTAAATTTTTACTTGCCCAATACCCAAGCTGTTTGTATAAAGATGCCAGTAATTTATATTGGATGGATACTACTTGTAGTGGAGTGCTGAATGCAACATTCATTAACTGTTCTTCGATTAGCCAAATAGGCTCAATACAGGGAGTTCAATACTTTAAAAATCTTAATACTTTATATTGTCATTATACAAGTATTGATAGTTTACCACGATTGCCACAAACGCTTCAATATTTATCATGCCGAAATACTAATATCAAACACGTAAAAAACCTGCCCTCTAGTTTATTAGTATTAAATGTCAATTACACTGGATTGCTAACAATTGCAGGACCACTACCATCTGGACTAGCTTCACTAGTTTTGGGAGATAATAATGTTTCTGTTTTGCCCGATTTGCCTCAAACATTAACACTATTAAGTTGTAGAAACAATCCATTAACCTGTTTACCAAAACTACCTAATTCACTTACTTCGCTAGTATTGGGCTGGACACAAATAAACTGTTTACCTAATATACCGCAAAACTGTGTTGTTACAGATGGTTTTACAGGTGCAGTAATGTTTGTGCCTATTTGTAACCCAACCAACAACGCCAATCAATGCTTAGCTTTTCCAACTGTAGTTGGCAGGGTGTTTACCGATAATAATAGCAATGGTATAAAAGATGCTAACGAGTTTTATAGACCTTTTGTAAAAGAACTGGTAAGTAATGGAAATGCCACTTTTAGTAATTTAGATGGAGCATTTGCCTTTAGTTTTGATAGCATTGGTAGTTATAGTTTAAAAACCATTGCATCTAAATATTTTAAAGCAGTGCCAGATAGTAATAGCTTCAATTTTGCAAGTAATAATGTTTATATAGCTGTGCCAGATATTGCATTGCAACCAACAGCTGTTAAAGATAGTTTGGCTATTGTGGTTACACCTTTAAATAGCAGGGCTCGCCCAGGTTTTAGCTTTCCATATCACTTAGGTTATGCCAATGCAGGCACAACAAATCTTTACACAACAGTTAGTTTTACTTACGATACAAGTCGTTTGGTATATGATAGTAGTAGTGTTGCTATTATTAGCAATACAAATAATACAATTGTTGTTTCATCAGATAGTTTAATAGCTGGGCAAGGCAAATATGCACAACTGTATTTTACTGTAAAACCAACAGCTATTATTGGCGATACTTTGTTAGCTGTTGCCAATGCAGTATCAAGTACAACTACAGCAAGCAGTGCTAATGCAACCATTATTCGTGGTAGTTTTGACCCCAACGATAAAGTAGCTACACCACAATTAACACCAACACAAGTTGCTAATGGAGATTGGATAGAATATACTATCCGTTTTCAAAATACTGGTAACGATACTGCTGTAAATGTGGTGTTGGCAGATACTTTAAGCAGTTTGTTACAGCCTGGGTATTTCAATGTAATTTCAACATCGCATCCATCAAACATTACTTACCACATCAACAACAATATTGTTTATTTTGAATTTTTAAATATCAATTTACCTGACAGTGCTACTAATTATAGTGGCAGCCAAGGTTGGATAACATTTAAAGTTAAACCATTGTTAGGTATTACAGATGGTACTTATATCAATAATAAAGCTTCTATTTATTTCGACTATAATAAATCTGTGCAAACCAATTTAGCAAGAACATTAATATCAAGCACTCCAATGCCTGTTAAGTTGTTGAGTTATGAATTAAGGCTGATAAATGAAGTAACAAGAAACGAGAAACGAGTAACGAATATCTGGGCAACAACAAATGAAATCAATGCATCGCACTTTAATATTCAACGATCAATAGATGGAGTTAATTTTAAAACTGTTGGGCAACTAGCAGCAAAAGGAGGAGGTAGTTATAATTTCACAGACCCATTAAGCATTAATAATTTACCATCAACTATTTTCTATCGTTTGCAAATGGTTGATATCGATGGCAGGCTTGAATATTCGCCAATCAGAGAAATCAACCTACAACCTGCAAAATCAAACATTCGTTTGTATCCAAATCCTGCGAAGGATATAGTTACAATTGAATGTGCAAATGCAAAAGAGATTTTGATTACAGATTATTTTGGAAGAATAGTTTATAGGTCAACAGTCAATAATCAATTATCAATAATCAATCTTCAAGGATTTGCAAGAGGCATTTATTTAGTGCAAGTAGTTTTAGATAATGGCAGCATTAAAACAGAAAAGTTAATTGTAGAATAAACTGGTTATAAACTTCTCGAAAGTTTCAAACTTTCGAGAAGTTTTGATGATATAAAAAAATTCGTCTTTGCAACTTATAATGCTTTGCGTGAAAAATATAAAAATATGAAAAAGATAATTTATATACTGATGCTTTTTGCAACAATTGTTTCAATAACATCTTGCAAAAAAACTACTAGTTCTTCAACTACTAGTATAGATAATTTATTTATAGAAAGGATAGATAATATTAAGCTTAAAGAGCCTGTATTATTATCTTTTGGAGATGCAGGAACTGCAATTGTTGATTGGCAAGTTACACCCAATAATAACTTTGAAATTAGCAAGGTGGGCAAGTATGCAACTGTAAAATTTAACAATGCTGGGGTATATACTGCTATTGCAAAATCTAACAATAAGCAAGCAACATATATTGTTACAGTTGTTAATACTTTGTATAATGATATTGGCAGTAGTTTTAGTGTTACAGCATCAAAAATTGTTGGTGTAAATGCTAATGAAGATGTGTTGTTTACTGTTAACAATCCACAATCTGCAAATTTGATTTGGGATGTTAAAGGGCAACTTCCAAGTGTTCAAATTTCACCAGATCAAAAATCTGCATTGGTTAGTTTTAAAGGTGGTGTATCAGGAACTGTAACGGTAAGCGACGGAGTTAATAAGCAAAGCAGAACCGTTTTTTTAAATGATCCATCAAGTAGTTCTATTGAAAATGTGCCATTGATTTTGGGTGACAAACTTATTGTTACACCATCTGTTGAAACAGATATTAATGGCATTAAAACATTAAAATTTACAGCAAACACAACTTTTAATTATCAATGCAATACCGATAAAATCTTAAGTGCAGTTGTTACTGATAATAACGAATATCAAATTAGTTATGGCGGTGTTGCAATGGCTTTAAACCCTTGCTCAGTAATTACTACAGCAAATTGTAGCAATAGTTTTGTAAATATGCCTATTGGGTTGCACCCTTTTTCTATCAACTACGAAAACAAAACTTTCACAGGCACAATTGATGTTAGTGCAAGTGGTGTATTTAGTTTTAATTGGACTAATAATAATTTAGTTTTACTAACATCATTACAAGTTAGTAAAGGCTATAGAACAATCAATAGATAAGTATATTGACAAATGAATTAAACATACTGTTACAAGGTTGTAAAAAATACGACAGACTAAGCCAGGAGAAATTGTATCGTCAATTGTATCCTGCTTTGTTTGTTTTGTGCTGCAAGTTTTTTGATGATGAACACGATATTCTTACAGCATTGAATAATGGTATGTTACAGGTGTTTAATAACATTGAAAAATTTGATGCTGCAAAAGGCGATTTAAAAGGATGGGTTTATATAATAGTTCGTAATGCAGCTATATCATTAGTTCGTTCAAAAAAAGCAAAACCCACAACACAAGAGCTAACAAAAGAATTGCAAGTAGAAGTAAGTATGAATCCTTTTAAAGGAGCTAATGATGAAGTGGTGGTTACTTATCTAAAATCACTTAGCACAACTACAAGAGCAGTGTTCAATTTGTTTTATATAGAAGGATTGCTAATTAAAGAAATTGCTATTTGTTTGGATATGAAAGAGGGAACTGTTAAATGGCATTTAAGTGATGGAAGAAGTAAACTAAAAACATTTTTTAATAACAGTGTAAAAAACACAGTTTATGCAAAATAATATTGGCGATATGGATAAGGAACAAGCAACACCATTTATATCTTTTGAAAAAGCTTGGGCTGGTTTAAAGCCAGAGCTTGATGCTGAAGCAGCAAAAAGGGAAAAGCGAAAAAGAAGGGTGATTTTCTTTTGGTTTACCAGCATTGCAATAGGCTTGGGTATTAGTGTTTATGTTTTTGAAAACAACAAAAACACTAGCAACATTATTGCACAAAAAACTGTGGAAATAAGTAATGTAAACAGCAAAAATAAATCAGCTGCAAACAAAGAATTAAACGTTGTTGATGAAGCGAAAACTGAATCAATTAAAACAGAAGAAAAGACTTTAATTAGTCGAGCAAATAGTAATTCAAATGTAGTTGTGCAATCAAACCAAAAACAAACAACACAGGAAAATATAAGTGCATTGAAAACTAAAGTTACAGCTGCTAGTATTAAGAAAAGCAAAACTACAAAAGAGGTTAAGGATATTATTGCACAACAGGTAATTAAAATGAAATCATTAAATGTTAAAGCTATTAATAAACCCAATGATAATAGTTTGAATGTGTCAAAAGCAACGCAACAAAAAAGTAAAGAAAACAAATTTGAAACTGTTATAAATGCAACTAATAATGTTGAAAGAAGCACTACTGAAACAAGCAGTTCAAACCCAATTGTTGTAGTAGGAAAATCAACAGATTCAACAAAAAAAGTACTAGATACAAGTGTTGCTAAATCAAGTATTGCAAATACATCAACTAATACACCAAAGAAAAATGAAGCAAAAAAATCTAATGCTATTCATTATGGATTACAATGGAATTTGCCTGCTCAAAATGGCGTTAATTTTTTAGATGTAAATAGTGTTAATCAGCCTGCTACTTTATTAATTCCTCAATTATTTGTGAGCAAACAAATTGTCAAAAAACATAGTTTACTTTTAGCCTTTAATCCATATTCTCAATATTATTTAAACAACAAAGCTGTTGTTGATTTTAATAAATATGATGTTGTTATTTATTCAGGTTCACAATCAAATACAACAAAGCCCGAAGAAATTACTTATACAGAAGCAACTGCTTTTAACAAGCTTATTTCTATAGAAGCATCTTTGTTATATCAATATCAAATTTCGTCTAAAATAAAAGTTGGTTTAGGTGTAAGTAATAGTTGGGTGCAAGCTGCTTTAATGCAAAACAAAGTTGTTAAAAATAGCTCATTAATAACACGAGATAGTTTGTATGGAATAGATAAAACTGATAAAGATTGGAGCCATTTGGAAACATCTTTTTTATTGGGTAAATTAGAAATTCAATACAATATAAAAAAACTAGATATTGGTATTTGTTTCAGTAAACCAATATCTAGTCCATTTGATAATAGCCAATATAAAACACCTGTTAACACAAATTTATTTGTTAGATGGATGGTTAAGTAAAACTCCAAAATCTAGTTTATTAATAAAAACATTCTTTGTGTTCTTTGCTCCTTTGCATCTTTGCGGTGAAATAACAACGTAAATTAAATGGCAGGCATCTACATACATATTCCTTTTTGTAAACAAGCTTGTCATTATTGTAATTTCCATTTTTCTACAACACAGCATTTGTTGCCAAGAATGATTGCTGCTATTGCAAAAGAAACTGAATTAAGAAAAACATATTTAACCGAAACTGTTGATACGATTTACTTTGGTGGAGGTACTCCTTCTATTTTAAATTCATCTGATATTGGATTGTTGCTAAGTAAATGCAAGCAAGTTTTTAATGTAAATCCAAACGCAGAAATAACGCTAGAAGCAAACCCTGATGATATAACTGAAGAGAAATTAATCGAGTGGAAACAAATTGGCATCAATAGATTTAGTTTGGGTATTCAAAGTTTTGTTGATACAGAATTGCAATGGATGAACCGCAGCCACAATGCACAACAAGCAAAAGATTGCATTGAATTGATAAAAAAATATTTCGATAATTTTTCTATTGATTTAATATTTGGAAGCCAATTATTAACCAACGGTCAATGGCAAGAAAATATTAATATAGCATTATCTTTTAATCCACCACATCTGTCTTGTTATGCACTAACTGTTGAACATAAAACAACATTGGGAAAAAAGGTAGAAAAAAATATTGTAACAGATATTGATACTGAAAAGCAAGCTCAGCAGTTTGAAATATTAATGCAGCAACTTAAAGATGCAAACTACAATCACTACGAAATAAGTAACTATGCAAAGGCTGGTTTTGAAAGCAAACACAACAGCAGCTATTGGCAAGGCAAACATTATTTAGGCTTGGGACCATCTGCACATTCATTTAATGGATTATCACGTAGTTGGAATATATCAAACAATGCTTTATACGTTGCAGCAATTGAAAGTAATCAATCTGTTTTAGAAACAGAAACACTAACGCCAACACAGCAAATCAATGAATATATAATGATTTCATTGAGGACTTCTTCTGGCATTGATTTAAATGTAGTTGAAGAAAGATGGAGCAAAGAAGTTTGCGACAAAATAGTATCCCTCTCAGCATCTTGGATAACAACCAATCATCTTGTATTGCACAATAAAAAATTGCAATTAACCCAATTAGGAAAACTATTTGCTGATGGCATAGCTTCGGATTTGTTTTTATAAAAAATCAATAAATTGCTAAGCCTTAAAAGCAAATTTTTTAATATAACAGACTATCTCACAGTAACATTTTTTTAATAGAATGTAACTGAAACAATATCCAGCATAACAATTCGTTTAACTAAACAGATTAATTTGTGTTTTGGATTGAATCTATTTCAACCTCAAAACACAACTAAAGCTAATTTTCTTTTATCCCATCCCTTTCTTGAGGAATGGTGCAAAGATTTGTGGTACCACATTTTTGTAGTTACAGTTTATACAACCCAATCAGAACAAATGACTAATGCCTAATAGACAAATTGTTGGATTTTTTAATCTAAAATAAATAAAAATGTATACCAAAATCAAAGTGTTCATCGTTGCATCTTTAGCAATGATTGCATTTACTGCTAAAAGTCAAAGTGGTACACCACTAAATTTAACAGCACAACAAGCTCTGTTAAGCATTCAATTCAAGCAATTGGTAGGACAAGATCGTCTGTCCATTTTTCAACAATTGCAGGGTATAATCAAATCAAAATCTGCTGCAATGTATGATAGCAGCATTACAACTTTCACAGATTTATCACAAGTAATTTCTTTGTTAGGAAATGCTGATGAGCAAGTTGCACCAACGGTTTATGTTTATCGTTTAAACAATACAGTTGGTAAAAAACAAGTAGCTGCTATTGGCTTTGACAGTACTGGTCAAGTACTCTATTGTTCATTAAGCGATGCCGATTAAGCAATATTAAACCCCAACACTGTAAAATAATTTTTATGAATATCCAATACAAAAACAATAAAAAAATAAGTAAGTTACTTTTAGGGAATTTGTTTCTGTTCATAGCACTTGCCTTTAACAATATTGCAGCACAGTCTGTAACAATTGAAAAAGCATTTGCCTCTGGTTGTTACTATTACAGTGGTGCAAGCAAAACAACAATTAGCGTTCAAGTGGGTTGGACAGGAGCATCAAGTGCCGATAATATTACTGTAACACTTGATGGTTCAACAACGCGTGTCATTAAACCACAATCAATGTACGACCCAGGAACAGGTTCAGCTGTTGCTGGTCCAATGGTTACGCCACAGGTTGTGGCTTTTGAAATTACTTCTGATGGAGCCGCACACAGCCTTGTGGCTGTGATGAGCGGAGCTCATTCTGCAACATCAGCTATTGTAAGTGTAAATGCACCTGCACCTTGTGCACCCATTGGTTGCACAGGAACAGAATTGGGTGGTACAGTTTATTATGATAACAATGCTGATGGAATACATCAAGCTGGTGAAACACGCGGTATTCCTAGTGTAACCGCTACAGCATTCGACAAAAATGGAACATCATATACTGCAACTTCTGATGGATATGGTAAATATGCTTTTAGTGCTGCTAATGGTAATGCAATCGCTGCTGCTAATTTTCCTGTAAGGATTGAGTTTACTAACTTTCCTACAAATGTTTATGCTAATTCTGGACCTTCTTTAAACGGTAATAAATCAAGTGTAAGATTTGTAGCAGCACCTTCTTGTAGTGTAGATTGTGGTGGTGTAAACCCTTTAAACTATTCTCAAGCAAATCCACCCATTTTCTCAAACTTATATACTAATGGTAATCCTTTAGGTGGAGGAACAGCTGGAACAACTCCGGCATTAATTGAACATAGCTATACTCAAAATACTGATTATGCTTACACAACAATTGCTACATCTGCTCAAGTAGGTAGTGTGTGGGCAAAAGCTTGGAACAAATACGATAAAAAATTATTTGTTGCAGCAGTTTTAAAACGTCATATTGGTCTTGGCCCTTTAGGTCTTGGTGGTATTTATGCTCTTGATTACTCTAATCCAGCATCACCTGTTTTATCTAATTTTTTAGATGTAACAACTTTAGGAATTGATTTAGGACAATCTGGTGTACCAAGCAATTCAAGTAGAGGATTAAATGCAAATAAATTAACGCCAAATGCTGATGCTGCTGTGTTTCCTTTAATAGGAAAAGCTGGTATTGGTAATATGGATTTGAGTGAGGATGGAAACACTTTATACTTTATGAATTTAAAAGATAATAAAGTTTATGGCATTGATATTACAGCATATTTAGCTAGTGGAACTACTCCAACGTCCGCCGATGTAACGTCGTATAGTGTTCCTGATCCAGGTTGTACAAATGGTTCGTACCACGCGTTTGCTTTAAAAGTATATGAAGGTAAAATGTATGTAGGTATTGTGTGTGATGGTTCTACAGGAACAAAATCTAATATGGTTGCTTTTGTTAAAGCAATGGATTTAACAACAAATACTTGGGGAGATGTTTTTGATTTTCCTTTAACATATCCTAAAGGTTATCCCGATCAAGGTGATGGTTCCAAAACTGGTTGGTATGTTTGGAGCGATGTTGTTTCAACCGTATGGAATGGTAGTGGTAGTATTCTTCATCCGGTACCAATGTTATCCGATATTGAATTTGATTTAGATGGCACAATGGTACTCGCATTAATGGATAGAACCTGTATGCAAATGGGTAATTATAACTATGACAATAGTACTTATACAGCTGGTGCTTTTAATGCTGCAGGTGGAGATGTGTTGAGAGCGTTTTATTCCAATGGTGCTTATGTTTTAGAAAACAATGCTAAAGCAGGCCCTAATACAGGGTTTGCACCTAACAACAATCAAGGTCCTGGCTTCGGTGAATTTTACAATGATAATATTGATGGTGGTGTAAAATATCATACAGAAATGGTAACAGGTGGTATTACGCTTGTTCCAGGTTCTGGTGAAGTAATGGTTGGTATGGTTGATCCTAGTTTCTATAAAGGAGGGCCACTATGGGCAAATGGCCCAAGACGTTTGAGCAATACTACTGGTAACCACACAGGAGCAATGGCTTATTATACCGATAATGGTATTGCGAGTTTTGGTAAAGGTGTTGGAATGGGCGATTTAGAAGCTGCTTCCGATAACATTAGTTATATTGAATTAGGTAACTATGTATGGCACGATGCTGATAAAGACGGTGTTCAAGATCCAACAGAATCAGGTATTGCCGGCATTACATTAAAATTATATAATTCAACAACAGGTGCATTGGTTGCTACCAGTACTACCGATGCAAATGGTAATTATTATTTTTCTACATTAAACGGCAATGCTATACAACCAAATACAAACTATACAGTAGTTGCAGGTGTGGGTCAATACTCAACTGCTGATAGTACGATAACTGTTGGTGGAAAAAAATATAGAATTACAGCAACAAATACTGGTCAGGGTGCAAATGCAGATTTGAATGATAATGATTTTTCTGCTTCAAATTTATCTACAGCCTTAGGTGCTTTACCTGCTGGTTATCCTAAATTTAATGTTACAACGGTAGGTTATGGTTATATCAATCACACAATAGATTTAGGTTTAAAACAATTACCAGGTTTAGGAGATTATGTTTGGTATGATACAAATCAAGATGGTATCCAAGATTCAGGGGAACCTCCTGTTCAAAATAAAAAAGTATATCTAGAAGACTGTGCAGGAACTATTTTAGATAGCACAACAACTGATAATACTGGTTATTACCAATTTATTAATTTAGAACCAGGTGTTGCCTATAAAGTATTATTTACTATTCCAGCTGCTGGCTACAGTGCTACACTACAAAATACTGGTATAAACGATAGCTTAGATAGCGATTTAGATCCAACTACTTTATTGTCGCATTGTGTTACTTTAGATTACGAAGAATTTAACCCAACAATTGATGCTGGATTTATTAATTGTGCTAAACCAAATGCTGGAAGCAATCAAACAGTTTGTGCTAATACTTGTAATACAATTTCTGCCACTCCAGTTACTGGTACTTGGACAGCAATGGGTTCTAATGCAAGTGGTGCAACTTTAGGTGTAACAAATGTTGGAGTTGCAAGCGTATGCTTTAATGCAATAGCTAGTGGAGCTTATAAATTCATTTACACTATTGGCGGCGGTTGTAGCGATACAATGACTATTACAGTCAATGCAAAACCTAATGCAGGTTTGGACCATACGGTTGAATGTTCAAACAGTCTTAGTGATACTTTAGTTGGATTACCAACCAATGGTATTTGGAGCTCTTTATCTAGCAATCCGTTTGGGGCAAGCTTAAGCTCTACTACATCAGGTGTTGCAATTGTAAACTTTGGCTCAACACCAAACACAGGTACTTATAAATTCATTTATATGGTAAATGGTTGTTCTGATACAATGTCTGTAACAGTAGGTATTGCAGGTAATCCAATGCCAGCTGTTAATATGGGCTGTAATCCAATTGGGAAAAACAGTACCGTTCAATTATGCCCAACAATATGGGGCTGGAGTAATTATCAATGGTATAAAAATGGTGTTGCAATTGCTGTTCCTATCGGAACAGTATCTTGTATTACCCTTGATTCAACAGGGGTTGGAACATATACACTAGCTGCAACAAACGGCTCAGGATGTTGGAGCAATCAATCTGCACCCATTGTAGTTACTTATGATAATACTTCGTCTTGCAATGTTACCTCTGGTGGCGGTGGTGGAGTAGAAAGTAAAACCTTAGGCGATTTAATAGCAGTTCGTTTATATGGCAATGCGGTTAACAGTGTAGCAACAACAGGTAATAGTTCAGTTAAGTTTGTAAAAAGTGGAGTTATAGTAAATGGGGCAAATGATTTAACGTTAAGCAATCTA
>JANYEB010000055.1 GCA_025363355.1 Chitinophagaceae bacterium
TGATAATTTGCTAAAGCTAGCTGCGTCCGTTGATTTTTCTACAGTGTAGGTTTTAACATTGTTCTCTGCAATGGCTTCCCAATCTATTTTAACACTGTTGTTTTGTTTGTAGGCTTTTACCGTTAAGCTATTGCTTGTTGGCAAATTACCTGCTGCATTAAACACTACATAGAACCTGCCTGCTGCATTGCTACCTGTTACACTAGTTACATTAAAACCTATCAATGTAGTGTTCGTTAAGCTGATTGGTGTTTCTGTATTTAAGAATTTATCTACCAATTTGCAGCTGCTTACACTTGCATCAAAGTTGATTGGATTTACTTTGAACTGATAGTTACTACCTATTGATAGGTTGGCAATGTTTATGAATAGGGTATCCAATCCAGTGATGTATGGTCTGGCTTCTATTACTAAGCTAGAATTGTTTCGAACCAATGACATATTTTCAATATCTGCACTACTCCATTTATATGCATCATCTGCATCTACTAATGCACTGTAACCATTACCATATTTAGCTCTTACACCATCTATCTCTGCCTTGCTACCATCATTCTTTATATAAGATAACTTGATATTGAATTCATCTGACAAGCCATTTCCTGTACCTGCTGTTTGGTTGTTTTGATTACTGGTGTTTTTGTTACTTTCATTGAAGGTTACGCTTACACCTGATGCACTAGTTGGAACTACAAAGAAGCATTGACCGCTCTGAAAGTACTTTGTAGTGCTTCCTGCTGTTGGTGCTCCCCAAGATGTTCTATCAAAGGTTACATAAGCTCCTGTTACTCCTGAATAACTGCTTGGGCGATTTGGATCCCATACATATACGAAATTAGGTATGCTACCATTAAAGGTTATGGCACTCATATCTACTGGGCAAGCATAAGGATTACCTACTAACCAAGCTTTGTTAGCCGCCCCTCCATAGCTAAAAGTTTGTGTGCCTGTTTGCAATTTTCCTTTGGCTGCTAATGTAGTTGATACGAAAGCATTGGGATTATAGCCATTTGGTGTCACGGTTCTATCACCCCTTATAAACATAAAGAATCCTTTATTGTCTGCACTTCCACTTGTTCCTGCTATTGTTTCTGTATTGGTATTGGTTATCTTGTTCCAAGATCCAGTACTGCTGTTGTAGGTCATTAAACTGGCACTAACTGTAATATCATCTAAACCATTCGTTGCACTTGGACCTGTGATTCTTGTTCCATAGTTACCACTGTAGCCAAAGTTGCTTTGCCAGTTGCCTGATACAAATCCTTGGCTTATGCCATTGTAGGTTACTGGTGCTGTAATAGCTCGCCAGCCTTGGCTTTGCTTGTGCACATATCTTTCTACTGTTACTTGACCGCTGATGGTTCCTCCTACTACGTCTACATAAGCTGTATTGTTAGCACTGGTTCCTGATATGCTTCTTAACACCAAAGCATCGCCTGTATTTAATGTGCCTGCACTTACACTTAGTCTCTCCAATAAATTTAGCTTATTGCCTAAAGTCACACTTCCTCCACTGCCACTTACTATTAAGTTTTGTAATGCATTGGTGCCTGTAGTTGTGCCGGCATCTGCACTTGTTGTTTGATCAAAATAAACTGTTCCTACACTAGTAGTAGAAGTTATAGTTAATTTACTTGTACTACTGCCTACTAAACTATTGCTACCACTCATACCACTTACTGTGCCATTTAATGTTAATGTATTTCCATTTAGAGCAACTTTAGACGTTGACAATGTTAATACCCCACTAATGGTTGCATCTCCACCCATTGTCTTTGTAGCAATTGAAGTGTTAGAGCAAGTCAAACCTCCACTGTAAGTTCCTCCAGCAACATTTTGTACACCATTAGCATTGTATTGAACTGCCATAGACCAAGTTCTACTACTAGGTAGTGCAGTGCTTGTATTTTGAGTTTTTAGCGTTCCAGTTCCGCTTGTTGTTAAGCTACTTCCTGTTAAAGCATTCGCAACCATATCAAGTGTTCCTCCTGATGCAATAGCTAATACACTACCAACATCAATAGTTCCACCTGCAGACTGGGTTCCACTAGTATTGCTTGCAGTTAAATTATTATAATTGAATGCAGGAATTGTTTGACCGCCAGTAGATTTATTAAAATCAATAGTATTGCTAGTTTTTACGTAAGTAACACTTGTAGCACTTGGATTGAAAGTACCAGATAAACCTATTGTACTAGCTGGCAATGTCACAGTTGCACTTCCTCTTGAACCAGATATAGTTAAATTGGCATAATCTGCTCTTCCAGTAATGGATTGTGCCCCCGTACTATTATATTCAATAGTTGAAGAAGAACCCAAAGAAATTGTTGGCGTATTTGTATTGGCAATTGTCGTATTTGATGCTCCACTAAACCCGTTTGTGTTAGCAGTTTTAAGTGTGCCATTTAAAGCTAAATTTCCAGATGTTCCAAAGCTAATAACTTGTGTTCCTGCGACAAGTACTTTACTACTATTCACAGTTAAAGCACCACTGTTTGCAAATGTAATGTCCTTGTTAAGTGTTACCCCGGTTGCATTATCAATAGTTAAATTTTTCATAGCACCAATTATGGCACTAGCACCAGGAAATGTTTGAGAGCTTGAACCTTGCAAAACGATAGTACCATTATTTGTTACAGTTCCAGTACCACCTGTATAAACTCCTGTTACGGTAAGTGTAATACCAGCATCAATTATTAGATTCCCACCTCCACTTAAGTCTAAATTATTTAAAGTTTGATCAGTACTAATCTGCAAAGTTCCACTACTTACAGTGCAATTATTAGTTACAGGAATAGTAGTTCCTCCAATTCTTGACAATTGCAATGTACCTGCATTTACTGTAGTTAGACCAGTATATGTATTTTGTGCAGTAAGTGTGATTGTACCTGAACCAGATTTAGTAACTGTATTTGCAGATATTGTCGAAGTGCTCGTAGCTGTAAGACCATCAGATATAACACCACTAATTGTTGAAGTACCATTTCCATTACCTAATTCAACAGTACCAGTTGATGTTAATAACCCATTCTTCCAATACATATCATTACCAGTTCCACTTGTTTGATTCCAAATAGCAAATCCAACGATGTTGTCACCACTTGTTGCTGGTGAATTTGCAAGAGTCATATCGTAAGTAGTTGCACCATTACCAGTACTAACAGTCATAATAGCTGTGTTAGCAGATGTAAGTTTAATAGTAAAAGTTACATCCTGTCCAGGAGTAGCAAAGCCATTACCAGTATTTGCAGCTTTAGGAAACCAATTACCTCCTTGATTGATTTGAAATTTCGCACGTTGCGTATTGCTGAAGTCACTAAAAGAAGCACTTGTAGTTACCCCATTAAAAGAAATACCTGAATTACTATTCGTAAAAAAACTCGATGAATTACCAACATAGCAGGTAATCGCAAATTGATCCCCAACCTTAAGTGGTCTGGCAGAACCGCTACCAACTCCATTGCTAGTAAAGGTTTGAAAAGATGCAACACCAGGATCGCCTGTATATCCTCCACCAGAACCATTTGCATAAAATCCAACCTCTGATGCATTGTTATTGTATGTGCCAGCAAAGTAGTTACTATTAGTATTTACAGTTCTTGCATTGGTTGTAAAGTTGCCTGTTTGAATAGTGTAACTTTGAGAGGTTTGCGAATAACCTTTGCACAAAAAAAGAATAGAGAAAAATAAAAAGAAGAACCCTTTAATTCTGTAACTAGTGTAATTTTGTTTCATAAACAATTTTTATTTTTTAATAACAAATTGAAAAACAAAAGTTAGATTTGTTGAGGGCAGTATAACAAAAACAACTATTGACTTGCCTTAAAAAATCTATGCAATCGTTTCCTTAAAAGGCAAAATTAAGTAAAGTGTATTTTATACACAAATATTTTTTTAGCGTTAAATTGATGTAAAAAATCATCTAACCTCAATTATCTAAAAAGCATATCCCTTAATTATATTTGCTAACTTCAATTGCATTTTGAAATATCACAGTACTCATCAAATATGGCAGAACAATTAAAACCAGAACAATTAAAACAAATTCCCCCTCGCAAATACAAAATAATTCGTAATCATTTGCAAACTGGTGATTTACTTTTTTGTAGTGGTAATTATTTTTTTAGTCGACTCATTCAAAAATTTACAAAAAGCACCTGGAGCCACGTTGGTATTGTTTATAAAGACGAAGCTCTTGATAGAATTTTAGTATTAGAAAGCGAAAAAATATTTGGTGTTCGATTTGCTCCTTTAAGTAAATATTTAAAAGATTATCACGGCAGAAACAAGCCATACAAAGGCTATGTTGTATTAGCAAGAATACATCCAGAAATTCCACTTTCTTCGCTGCAAAAAGCTGTTAGCTATGGAATGGATGAACTAACAAAACCTTATGATAATTGGGAAATTATTCGTATTGCTATTAGAATATTATTTAAGATTACAAGACGTGAACACAATAGAAATTATATATGTAGTGAACTAGTTCAAGAATGTTTTAATAATGCTGGAATTAAGTTTTTGGACAATGACACTAAAATTTCACCAGAAGATATTTGGCAAAATGATCGAGTTCAATTTTTATATAGACTTCTATAAATTTTAAATCATTATTTCGCTATGTAAAACAAGCGACCGATATTCGCACAAAACGAACAGTTGTTAGTATGAGTCTTTCATTTGATAATACACAGATAGCATTTGCTTATAAATCAACCAAAGAGTTGGGTAAAGCAAAATTTCTTTTCAGCACAATGAATTATCCATTTTTTGTGCCACTAGGAACAAGGATTACTCCTTTTTTAATGAAAACAGGATTGCCAGTTGATGGTATTATTAGAAATACCATATTTAGACAGTTTGTTGGGGGTGAAACCTTGGAAGAAACCGCTCCTGTAGTGAATTTGCTTGGAGAATATGGCGTTCAAGTAATTCTTGATTATGGTGTTGAAGGTAAAGAGGGTGAAGATAATTTTGACAAAGCAACTGAAGAATTTGTTAGAGTAATTGAATATGCTTCTACACAAAAAAATATTCCATTTATTAGTATAAAAGTAACAGGGTTGGCTAGGCTTTCATTGTTGCAAACTTTAAATGAATCTCCACGTTTAAGAAGTGGCATTCATGATAATGAAACTGAAATAGATGAGTGGGAAAGAGTGAAGGATAGAATGTATCACATTTGCGAAATAGCTTCAGAAAAAAATGTTGGTGTTTTAATAGATGCTGAAGAAAGTTGGATTCAAGACCCAATTGACAGATTAGTAATGGAAATGATGGAGGAATTTAATAAAGAAAAAGTTGTTGTTTACAACACCATTCAACTTTATCGTCACGATAGATTAGATTTTTTGAAACTATCTCATCGCATTGCTAAGCAAGGTAATTTTTTACTGGGTGTAAAACTGGTTCGTGGTGCCTATATGGAAAAAGAAAGAGTAAGAGCACAACAAAAAGGGTATCCTGACCCAATTCAAAAAAATAAAGAGAACACTGATAATGATTTTGATGCTTCAGTTGGCTATTGTATTCAAAACATTAATGAGATTGCATTTATAGTTGCATCTCACAACGACAAAAGTAATTTGTTAACTTACGACCTACTCAACCAAAAAAATATTCCTCTAAATCATAACCATATTCACTTTTCTCAATTATATGGAATGAGTGACAATATTACTTTTAATCTTGCAAAACAAGGTTGCTCAGTAAGTAAGTATCTCCCTTTTGGCCCAATAAGAGATGTAATTCCTTATTTGATGAGAAGAGCTCAAGAAAACAGTAGCGTTAGTGGTCAAACAGGTAGAGAACTTGCCTTATTGAAACGAGAACTTGAACGAAGAAAGAAAGAGAACTAATTGATAAGCGATATTTTAGGATATCGCTTTTTTTCTGCCAATTTGTACCAAATAATTTTCCTAAACTCCAATGGCATCAATATTGCCATAGCTTCGCACCCAAATTATTTTTTGATTTAGAAATACAAGATGAAAGATAGAAATTTTTTTATGACAGGAGAAGACAATGACTTTTTACCCATAATTCCCATTACTGAAAATGAAGATCAAGATAAAGATTTAGTAATTCCAGATACAATTGCACTACTTCCTTTAAGAAATACAGTATTGTTTCCAAACGTTGTGTTGCCAATTACTGTTGGCAGAGACAAAAGTATTAAAGCTGTAAATGATGCTTATAAAGGCGATAAATTAATTGGTGTGGTAGCACAAAAAGATACTGTAATCGAAGATCCAGAAGCCAAGGATTTATGCAGCATTGGAACTGTTGCAAAAATTATCAAATTAATAAAAATGCCAGATGGTGGCACAACCATTATTATTCAAGGCAAACGTAGGTTTGAGATTACAGGAATCGTTTCATCTGACCCATATTTTGTTGCCAATATTCAACAATTAAATGATATTGAGAGCGAATCAGATGATAATTTTTTAGCTCGTATTTCTACTATTAAAGATTTAGCTGCACAGATAATTCAGCTGTCACCAAATATGCCAACAGAGGCTTCTATCATCTTAAAAAATATAGAAAGTCCAACATTCTTAATAAATTTTGTAAGTAGTCATCTTAACAACGATTTACTTCAAAAACAAGCTCTGCTTGAAAATAATGATGTTAAAGCAAGAGCAGAAAAATTAATAGAGCTTTTGCAAACAGAATTGCAATTTGCTGAACTAAAAGAAAAAGTTTCAAATAAAGCAAGAGTTGAAATTGATAAACAACAAAGAGACTACTTTCTTCAACAACAGCTTAAGAGTATTAAAGATGAATTAGGTGGCGATAATAATGAGCGTGAGATTGCCGAAATGAAGAAGAAGGCTGAAACAAAAAAATGGCCAGAAGCAGCAAAAACAGTATTTGAAAGCAATATTGCCAAGCTAGAAAGAATGCATCCACACACGCCAGATTATTCTGTAATTTATAATCATTGCGATTTAATGCTAGACTTGCCTTGGCAAGATTACACAGCTGATAATTATGATTTAAAAAATGCAAAAAAAGTATTGGATATTGACCACTACGGAATGCAAAAAATCAAAAACAGAATCTTAGAATATTTGGCTGTTTTGAAATTGAAAGGAGATATGAAAAGTCCTATTCTGTGTTTTGTTGGTCCTCCGGGAATTGGCAAAACTTCACTAGGAAAAAGTATTGCGAATGCAGTTGGAAGAAAATATTCAAGATTAAGTTTAGGAGGTTTACACGATGAAAGTGAAATTCGTGGACATCGTAAAACCTATATTGGTGCAATGCCGGGAAGGATTTTACAAAATATTAGAAAATGTAAAAGCAGCAATCCTGTAATGATTTTAGATGAGATTGATAAAATTGGTAGTGACTTTCGTGGCGATCCTTCATCTGCTTTATTAGAAGTTTTAGATCCAGAACAAAATGGAAATTTCTATGATAATTATTTAGAATTAGAATACGATTTAAGCAAGGTTTTATTTATTGCAACTGCAAACAATCTTCAAAATATTCAACCTGCATTAAGAGATAGATTAGAGATAATTGATTTAAGTGGATATGCTGTTGAAGAGAAAATTGAAATAGCAAAACGCCATCTTCTTCCTAAACAACAAGAGGCACACGGCTTAGCAAAAGTAAATTTAAAAATTGGCGATTCGACTTTACAAAAACTTATTGAAAACTATTCAAGAGAAAGTGGTGTTCGTGAACTTGATAGACAATTAGCAGGTTTAATGAGAAGCATTGCTAAAGAATATGCAACTAAAGGAAAAGTAAAACCAACTATCACAAATGCAGATGTAGAAAGGATTTTAGGTCAGGCAAGATATAACAATGAAATATATAAAATAGCTAATATGGCTGGTGTTGCTGTTGGTTTAGCTTGGACTTATGTTGGTGGCGATATTTTATTTATTGAAACTGTTTTAAGTGAGGGTAAAGGAGAGTTAAAACTTACAGGAAACCTTGGTAATGTGATGAAGGAAAGTGCAACAACTGCTTTAACATATTTACAGGCAAATGCAAAAAAACTTGGTGTTGATGCAGAGTTGTTTTCTAAGAAAAATATTCATATTCACGTACCAGAAGGTGCTACACCAAAAGATGGACCAAGTGCAGGTATAACAATGCTTTCAGCTTTAACATCTGCATTTACAGGAAGAAAAATAAAACCTTTTTTAGCTATGACGGGCGAGATTACTTTGCGTGGTCAAGTATTACCAGTTGGAGGTATTAAGGAAAAAGTTTTAGCTGCGAAACGATCTGGTTTAAAAGAAATTATTATGTGCTATCAAAACCAAAAAGATGTTGAGGAAATTGATAGCAATTTTATTAAAGGAATACAGTTTCATTACGTTAAAACAATGCAACAAGTAATCGACATCGCATTAGTTCCATAACATCATTCACAAAAATATTTAAAAAAAAATCTTAAACAAACTGTAAAAAATCAAACTGTTTGTTTAAGATTTTTTTATCGTCAGCACCAAGCCATTTATTTAACAATGTTGCATACACATCTTTAAAATCAACTTTGTATTTTATGTCGCCGTCTTGCAAATCTGCTAAATCTGGCAAAGCATTTATCATTCCTTTTTGCTTTAATCCACCACCAATTAAAAACATATTATTAGCCGTGCCATGGTCAGTTCCACCACTTGCATTTTGAGAAACTCTTCTGCCAAATTCGCTAAAACTCATTAGCATTACATCATCAAAACGATTGTTGCTTTTTAAGTCTTTTACAAATGCAGTAACAGCTTCATCCATTTCTGTAAACAATTTTTGTTGCTGAGATTGTTGATTAACGTGTGTATCAAAACTACCCAAACTAACATAGTAAACCTTAGTGTTAATTTCTGAGAAAACAAGTGATGCAATGGTTTTTAAATTTTTACCCAATTCACTATTTGGATATGTTGTAGATGATGGATGTTGTTGACTTTGCTTAAAAATATACTCTGCACTGCTAATGGTATTTGCCATTGTTTTATACAAATAATCAACAGGTTTTTCGTCGTGATGGTCTTGATGGCTTGCACTTAAATCTTTAAAATATTTTGCCTGACTTGTGTTGTATAATTTGCGTGGATCTTTAAACGCCAGACCTTTTTCGTGTTCGCCTTTTAGTGCCAAACTCAATACATCGTCAAGTTCCATCGCTTGCGTTGGTTTATCGCAACCTTGGCATTGTGCATCCAAATATCTACCAAGCCAACCAGTAGAAATCACTTCTTCACTTGATGAACCACTATGCCAAATATCCATACTTCTAAAATGGCTTCTATCAGGGTTTGGATAGCCAACACTGTTAATAACGGCCATTCCACCATCGTGAAAAATATCTGCAATTCCTTTCAATTCTGGATGAATTCCAGCATCATCATTGAGGCTAATAGCTGCTGCTTTCTCAATACCAAGTTTGGGTCTTTCTTTATAATAAATATCATTGCGAACAGGAATAATGGTATTTAAACCATCATTACCACCACTCAATTGTAGCACTACTAAAACTTTATTTCCGGCAGGAACTAGTTTGTTGTTACTGCCTTCAAAAGCCTTTAAAAACTTGGGCATCATTAGGCTTACACTTGCAAGTGTGCTTGCTTGAAGAAATGATTTACGTGATATATGCATAGTATTTTTATTTAAGATTAAATATGTTTAGCAAAGCTGATATTCTGGTGTACTCATTATTGCTATGGTTGCAGATTTTATATATTCTTCTCTGCTTGTTTTCAGAATATTATTTTCAATGGTTGAGTTGCTTAATCCTGTTGCATCAACCTGCAAAAGCCTTGTCTTTATTGCATCTAAAAGATTATTGCGTTCTACCTTTTCAAAACTTTTAATGTAATCTTCCCAATTTATTTTGGCACTCATCCTATATTTTTTTGCAACTTCCATTTGCATTTTATTATACATTTTTTCCTGCATTCCCATTTGCACATCATCATCAGTTTTTGTAGCGATGGCAAACTCTTTATTATCTTTCAACAATCTTGGGATTTGCATTCTAAGCATCAAGGAGCTACTGTCAATCCAGTTTTTTCCTCCTGGCCAGCCTGCAACATTTGGTGGATAAAATAATGCTTGCCCCAAAGCATTTTGAAAAACCAATTGTATTTCTGGCTTGTCTAATTGAATGTTTAATTGTCTTCGAATGCCAACAATTAATTCAATAGGGGACTTGATTTTTACACCAATATTTTTTGCATCATAAAACCAATCGCTGCTAAAAATATCTTTCATTAAGTCTGATATATTATAGTTGCTGCTATAAAATCTTTTGCTAAGCCATTCTACTTTTTCATTGTCAATATTTTCATTTACAAAATATTTATATATTTTTTGAGTGATGTATTTTGCTGTTTGCTTTTGTTCTAAAAGAATGTTTAATACATCTTCACCAGTAAAATTTCCTGTTTTACCAAGAATAATTTTTCTGCCATCATCGTGTTGATTCTTTTTGAAGATAAATTCTCCCTGATAGTTGAAACCCCATCCAGTAAAGGCTCTTGCAGCTTCTTTAATATCATCTTCAGTATAATTTCCTCTGCCCAATGTAAACAATTCCATCACTTCTCTTGCAAAGTTTTCGTTGGGATGTTGCTTTTTATTTTGTTGATTATTTAAGAACGAAAGCATAGCAGCACTCTTACTTACTTCAACCAATAGATCTTTAAAACTACCAAGTGCGTTGGTTCTAATGATTTGCAATAAAATTTGATTGTGAAAAATATTTTGTTCTCGACAAGCAAAATGACCGTGCCAAAAAAGTGACATTTTTTCTCTAAGAATCGCAGATGATGAATTAATTTCTTCGAGCCATTTTATGTTGAGTTTTTTAATATCCTGCCTGCTTTGTTTGCGAAGTTCTTGACGTTTTTCCTTGGGCAATTTTTCCATTGCTTTATCAAGGCTCATCGTCATATTAGGGTCGGCCATTTCATCATACATTACTTTTAGTGATGGGTCTGCAACATCAAAAAAAACAGGCTTCTCCTCAGATTGTTCAAATAATTTATTTATTATTTTTTTGGTTTTTATTGTTGAAATTTCATTCATCATATTTTCATCAATACCAAAACCTGCACGCCATAATAAATGTTGATTTTTCGTTTGAAGAGATATAGGCATAACAATATTTTAAACTACGACAAGGTAATTGTTTTATAGTTTAAATATTATTAATTTAGTTTATACATAAAAAAAGGCGACTGCATA
>JANYEB010000070.1 GCA_025363355.1 Chitinophagaceae bacterium
GAATAGTTTAGTGTTTAGTGCAGCAGGTACACAAACAGCAACTTTAGTAAATAGTAAAGGCTGTGATAGTTTGGCAACAGTTAATTTAACAGTAAATAATGCTACAACATCAACTACCAATCTTACCATTTGCAACAACCAATTACCATATACTTGGAATAGTTTAGTGTTTAGTGCAGCAGGCACACAAACAGCAACTTTGGTAAATAGTAAAGGTTGCGATAGTTTGGCAACAATGATTTTGGCAGTAAATAATGCTACAACATCAACTACCAATCTTATCATTTGCAACAACCAATTACCTTATATTTGGAATAGTTTAGTGTTTAGTGCAGCAGGTACACAAACAGCAACTTTAGTAAATAGTAAAGGCTGTGATAGTTTGGCAACAATGATTTTGACAGTAAATAATGCAACATTAAGCTATACATCAGTTACAAGTTGTGATAGTTATACTTGGGCAATTGATGGAATGACCTATACAACAAGTGGAATAAAAACCCACACATCAACCAATGCAGCAGGTTGCCCCCAATATGATACACTAAACTTAAGTTTTACACCAAAACCAACCTTAACCATAAATAAAACTGTTTGTAACTACAATATGCCACTTTACTTTTATGGGGATTATTACTATGCTGAGGGTACTTACAACTTTTCTACACCCGATAAAACTGGCATTGGTTGCGACACTTTGGTAACTTTTAACTTAACAGTCGCAAAAGCTACAAGCTCCTCAACAAAAGATACTATTTGCGATAACCTGCTACCATTAAGCTGGAATGGCACTTCTATTACTGCTGCTGGCACTTACACCAAAACAGGCTTGATAAATGCTGCTGGTTGCGATAGCATAGCTACCTTGGTTTTAACAGTAAATCATTCCACAAAAACCTATACAGCAGATGAAGATTGTGATGCTTATTATTGGGAGTATGATGCTGCATTTTATTATGCAAGTGGCACATATACTCATATGGGTATAAATGCTGCTGGCTGTTCACAATTTGATACGTTAGTTTTAACCATCAAGCATTCATCACATAGCTACACAACACAAACAGCTTGTGATAGTTTCCCTTGGATGGGACATATGTACGTTTCAAGTGGATTATATATTAGCAATACAACAAATTCAAGTGGATGTCCTAAAAACGATACACTAAAATTAACCATTAACCACTCCACAACATCTACTACTACTTACACAGTTTGCAGTTATTTATTGCCTTACTTATGGAATGGCATTAGTTGCACAACTGCTGGTACATACATTAAAACCTTAACCAATAGCAAAGGTTGCGATAGTTTGGCAAAGTTAATTTTAACAGCAGATTATAATTGCACATTACCTTGCTTGTGTAATAGAGAGTTGGTGCATTTAAGCAATCCTTCTTACACTACTACTTACACAAAATCTACGCTTGTAGGAACATTAGATTTTGATAGCACTACCACAAAAAATTGTAGTACTGGTACATTATCAGATAGTTTAAGTTGTGGCAAATTGTATAAGTTCAGTGCTTCATTCACTAAGCCTTCAAACTGGTCGTCTAATTGCCCTATAACTGTTTCTGCAGTTATTACTCAAGGTGCAACAATTTTGCTGTCAGGTGCAATTACAAGTTCATCTACATTAAACTACACATTTGCAACTGCTGGTAGTTATTACATTAAATATTATCTATATGTAAATGGCAATTTATGCGACAGTTGTTCATTGTGCTTTAATGTAAAATGCCCTTGTAATTGCAATCAATTTAATTTCACCACAAACCCTGTTATAAGTTGGATAGTGCCAAAAGGTGGTGGCGGATTAGCTACAAAAAAGTCTCTCAGCACTGCCTGTAACACATCATTAGCAACTAAGCTAAATTGTGGCACGGCTTATAGTTTTAGCATTGGTTCAAATGTGCCAGCATCTGGCAATAACTGCCTTGTATCTGTTTCAGCAGAGCTTACAACAGATGCTACAAAAAAAGTAATTATTGCAACACAGAGCAATCTATCAGCAACAAACCCACTCAACTATACTTTCATTGGTGCTGGCAGCTATTGCATCACTTATAAAATAATATTAAATGGTGTGGTTTGCAAAACCTGCACAATGTGTTTTACAGTTTGTTGCAACAGCTACCCTTTACCCAATATTTCAGGCACTTTAGCTAGTTGCTCTATTGGTGTTGTTAATTATCTTAAAGCAGATTCTGTTGGTGGCACTTGGGAAAGTACAGATACCACCATTGCAAAAATAAATGCCTATAATGGTGGAGTTACTTCAGTTTCAAATGGTGCAATCAACATTATCTACACAATCATTACTAAAGGTTGTTGGTATTATAAGGCAGTTGACTATAATGTAGCAACAGTAGCTATTCCAGCAGCAACAGTAGGTGTAAATAATTTATGTGTTGGAGCAACCACAACATTACAAAATAATACACCAATTAGTGCTGGTGGCAGCTCAAGTTGGAGCAGCATTGCTGGTCGAGCAACTGTTACTTCAACTGGTTTAGTTACAGGCACAAGTGCAGGTATTGCCAAAATTAGATATACTGTTTTAAATAGTTTTGGTTGCTCAAATTATACAGATAAAGATGTTACTGTAAATGCAATTCCATCTGTGCCATCAATTACTTTTGCCTCAGGAACCGTTGGCAATCCACAAGCAGGAGCACCTACAGGCGGATTTTGTGTGGGCAAAATATTTGGAGTTGTAGGTACGCCAAGTGGTGGAGTATGGAGTGCAACCGGAGCTGCAAGCATTTCAAGTACAGGTATTGTAACAATTAATTCTGTTGGTGCAGGAAATATTAAATATAATTAGTCGTCCCTCAAAAAGTCATTTTCATTTTAGAGCATAAAATTGCCAATAAATATTTGCGATGAAGTTGCAGATAAGTTTCCAACAAAAGTTAGCCTCTGTAAGCCAGAGGTTGATGACTCGTTTAAAGTTCATTG
>JANYEB010000073.1 GCA_025363355.1 Chitinophagaceae bacterium
CAATGAACTTTAAACGAGTCATCAACCTCTGGCTTACAGAGGCTAACTTTTGTTGGAAACTTATCTGCAACTTCATCGCAAATATTTATTGGCAATTTTATGCTCTAAAATGAAAATGACTTTTTGAGGGACGACTAATTAATTACACTTATATCTATATGAAAAATATGCACATAAAATATCCGAATACTTTAAAGGAACATCGTATTAAATCAGGGCTTACACAGAAAGAAGTTGCTGCTATTCTTGGTATGCAATGCGAGGATAGAATATCGCATTGGGAAAGAGGGCAGAGTATGCCGAGCGTGAGGAATTTGCTTAAGTTAGGGGAGATTTACAAAATAAATTTATTTAAGGTATACGAGCATCTTTAATAGTTTCTCTTTGTAAATCCAACTTTACAATAGCTTCTTCAAGATTGCTTGTTTTTGTTTTACGAAGTATTTCTTTTTCATATTCCGCACTGAACGCAGTGACAATATTATTTTGCTTTGTATTTAGTAAGTATCTGACCCCGTCTTCTTGCGTTTTTCCAGCTTCTAATAATATTGATTGAATTGCCAAATCAGCAAGAGTACTAGAATTCAGTTCATCAATATTTGAACCGATGCGAGTATATAAAACAGTACTTATGCCACAAAAATTTATTAAGGAATCAACATATACCTTATTTGGACTAATTACATCTGTATACACCCCAACATCATTACCAGTTTCTCTTCTCCAAAGAATATTTTTAAGTTCATCCAAAGAAACAGCGTTATGAACAACAAGTATTTCAGAATTAACTGGCAAACCTCCAACCTGAACAGGGACTAATGTTGGTCCATCACTTCTCTTTCTACTTTTTCTCGCAAACTCAACTGAAAAGGGAGTAATACATTTTATTCTACCAATTATTATTTCTGATAGTTCACTACCAGGATTATTAATTAGTGATCCGTATGCGAGGATTCCTTTATTGTCATTCATATATCGAAAATTATTTAGGTTACCTTATAGCTCAAAATATAGATTTGTAATGCCCACACCCGATTTATTAAACTAATCAATTTTTATAACATTTTCAGCTCCAATAAGTGCTTCTACTTTATGTACAACATTTGATGCGGGTTTAAAAAAGAAAATTACTAAATTCTCCTTAGCTCTCGTACAACAAACATAAAAGAGTTTTAAGGTGCGTTCATACACAGAAAGAGTTCCACCACCTAAAAACAGATTAGAAAAGTTATAATTATTCCATCTTCCATTATCTAAAACAACAAACACATTATTAAATTCAGCACCTTTTATATTATGCTGTGTTGAGAATGGAGTAAATCCTTCTACATAGCAATACAGGTTATAGAATTCTCGATACTTAACCTCCTTTACTCTGTTATATACATATTCTTTCTCTTCAAGAAATTCATTAAAACTATCATTTTTAAGCCATACACCAGAGTTATGCGAAAACTCAATAACACTTTCAATTGATTCATCTATCATAGATTTTAGCGTCTCTATTGCATTTCTCAAGTCTAATTTACTTTGTATAGATACAATCTTAAAACCCGTCTGCCTAATAAACTCATTATATTTTCCACTTTCATACAGATAAATGCATTCCTGAATATGAAATAGATGTCTAATCAATTTATCACGTGTTGTTCCTTTTTTCCTTTCTTCTTCTGATGTTCCTTTTTTACTTCCGATTAATTGGTCTTTGTCTAAATAAATTTTACAAAAAATAGAAAAAGGGTATCTTTTTGCTTCGTCAAAAAGGGTTTGATTTTGTTCAATAAATGTCGCCTTAATCCCAGTGGGTTCAATCCCCACTTTTGCAATAACTTGTCCGAATGTATCACCTTCATTAATTATAATATTTTCTTCTTTTATCTTTTTTGCAATTTGATAGCAATAGGCCGTTATCTGGTCACTATTATAAATGGACATCAATTCGGTAAAACCTGCCTTGGGGGCTATTAGATTATGTGTGAGGTATAGCTCTTTTGTTTCTTTTGAATCATTAAAATCCCAAGATTCAAAATATTCAGTCTTTTTGATAATATTTAAATCAGAAATAGTATCAGAATATAGAAATTTAATCGATCCAACTTTGTTATAGTTTGGTGCATTTGCATCCTCAGCTGCTTTTTGCATAACTGCATCATTTCGGAGTTTATTTGCCACATCAATAATTGCTTTTGGATTACGCCTATTATCTTCTTTTAAGATTTCCGTTACAATTCCAGCTTCAACAAATTTTTTGATATTTCCAATAGTTCCATCATAAATAGACTGCATCGAATCACCAAAAAAACCTAGTATATTCTTGTTAGGTGCAGCCTGTAAGTGTATTAACAAAATATTTATAACCTCAACTGATGTATCTTGATATTCGTCTATTAAAATAAAATCATATTCGTCTTTAACAATCTTTGATAATAATGGGTAATGTTCAAAAATATAATCAGCAATAGCAAGTATTTCATCGTGTGATACAATACCCTTTTTTAAATCCTTCCATTCTTTATATTCAATGATTTTATCTTGATAATAATCTTCATCAAGCGTTTCTTCGCCAGAATATGAAATCTTTTCAGAAGCTATCAATGCAATGACAGCTTCTTTAATATTTTTTTGATATGCCTTTATGTTATCCCATAAAAAATCGTGAATTGTTGAAACTCGCATATTATCATATCTAGCTCTTGCATTAATCTGATTAACGGCAACATTTGTATATGTAATACAAGCAACACGTGCAATTGGATTGGTAGAAAATACTCGTTTTATAACTTCAACTAATGAATATGTTTTCCCACTTCCCGCACCACCACTAAGCAAGAAGTTCTTTTTTGCATCAATCTGCTCAAATATTTTATCAATATCTGTTATTATTTCTTCAACCATAATAATCCATCTTTTATATAGGCAGGAATTTGCCAGTTAGTAAATTTTTCATCGCTAAAGAATAAAATGTCTAATGCAAATAAGGTTTTCTTATCGATACAGTTATCTGCAACCTCATATGCATCAGGATATGTTTCTATATCTTCTCTGTTTTTTAGACTTTTAAAATCATCTTTATTAGCGATAATAAAATCTGAATTGAGGTTAATAAATGCGTCTTCAAAACTTCTTGCTAAATAAGCATTTTCAGTAGTCTGAAAAACTAAGCATAATTTACCAGCTTCTTCGTTCTGTACCCAATTTGCTTCATTCTTAATTAGTACTTTATTATTTTGAGTTAACGCTGTGATTGCAGCTAAATCTTTGACTTGTAAAAAATGCTCTATGGCTGCATTTGTGGAATATGTTCCTTCTGAGGATTTGCACTTTTCTGGGACTTCTTTTGGCGAGCCATCTGCATTTTTTTGCTGTTCACCATCTTTCATTTTCGGCACTTTTCTAGCAGAATCTAAATCAGTTATAATTAGTGTTTTAATTCCAAGAAAGCTGATGAATTTGTCGAAAATATGTGAGTACGCTCCAACCTCTACAATAGAAATATTTTGCGAAAGAAGTGGCAATAGATTCTTATCAACTTCTTCCCAATCTATTTTTTTCATTATCGCTGGCAATAGCAACCTTTCTGTATCGCCTTCTATAAATATTGCCTTATCTGCAAAAAATAGTTCAGAGCGATTTAATGTTAAATACTGCTTTAAAAATTGATAATCTTTCGGATCGTCAATAGCATATTCAGCTTGTAAATTCTTTAAGTTCTTAGCAACAACTTTATTACTTTCTGACCTATGAAAATACTTCAAATCATTAAAGTCACTTTCGGCTGCTATGCAAGATGAGTGAGTGGTGATTATTGTCTGTAGATTCAGGGGAATTCCATCGTCATTTCCACTGCTTGCTTCCATCAATAGTGTTTTTATATTTTTGATAAATACATACTGCATCTGTGGATGCGTGTGAGCTTCTGGCTCTTCAATAAAAAGTAAATTAATATCTGCAGGAATATCTTCCTTCAATTTCTTTTTTTTGAAGTCACTTAATAAAACTTCAATTTCAAAAATTATCGCAATCAAGTTCATATATCCTAATCCGTTATAGTCTTCTGGTAAAGAATGACTATCTCCGTGTTCATACATAACGGTCGTATTGTTAGAGAGTAGATTCTTTTCCTCTAACGTAGATACAATCATCAACTTAGATTCATCTTCTTTAATCCCGCCAAATTTTTTTACTTTTGAAATTATGTTCCCAAAGAGACTATTATATACTGAATTTAATCGGTCATCAGTAGCACTTAATTCGTTTTGCAATTGAATAATATTTTCAATCTCATCTTCTGCATTTGATATTTTATCATAATATTTTGAGGACATTTTTGAAAGTGTCTTATCGGATGTCCTTGTTGCTCCATCTTCATTTGCAACATCTCTTTTAGCTTTAATTCTTTTGAAATTGATTATCTTATCAATCTTAATATTCTCTTTTATTAAATCAATGAAATTATCTTCATTATTTGGCTCTAATGCTTTCTTTTGGATTCGATAATAATTGGAATGATATTTTTTAAGAAAATAAATAATATCTTTTTTCCTTTTTGCTTCTTCTATTATTGTTCCCCATTTTTCTTTTTCAATTTTTTCAGTTTCAAACTTCTTGAACAATTCAGTTTCAATTTTTGCTGAAAATTCCCCAAAGTCACGGATTAATTTATGAAACTGTTCTAGTTGAATTGAGTATTCAAATGATAAAACAACAGTCGTTATTGCTGGATCTAAATCCAGCATAATTGAACTTATATTTGACAAATTATCTGTCTCATTGTATTCAATATAAAGTTTTAAAAACAGGCTATATTCTTTAGTATCAAACTCCACATCAAGGGTTTCGCAATGCAGTTTAAGGCGTTGTTGAACTTCAATATTTAAGTCATCAAAAGTAAATCTGTTTGAATCATTGACTTGGAGAAACTTATCAAGTAGCGAGAGAAATGATGTTTTACCACAATTGTTTTTTCCTATAACTAAAGATAGGACACTTTCTATATCAATTGTAAAATCCTTTAACAACCGATAGTTAAGTATTTGGATTTGAGTAATTCTCATATTAGCTGTTTATGTTATAAAAATAAGGGTAATTAAATAAGCCCATAGATATTATCTCTATTGACAGCATTATCTTTCATAAACATATTAAAAGCAAGAGAGGTATGGTTTATCCTTATCAATAAAGGAAATTCACATCTTTGTAGTGTTTGATTTTATTGTAGTAATTTTAAGAAATAAAATATTGAAACCAACAATATTTTAAATATGTTCTTAAATGTAATGATGAACGTTTAATGAATAATTGCTTTGAGAATGGTGACGTAGCATTGGGAATATATGTTTACTTTTTTATTTCATACATCGACTGAATCTTAAATTGCTCATTAAATTCTACAGTGATTGCAAGTGGAAAATTCCTCCAATCATCTTCTGCTTTTTTCTTTGTTTTATATAGCAAATTGTAGGTAACAAGATGTGTATTTCTATTTGTCTTTTTGATAACAAGGCTTGTGTAATCTACATCAATTGTGTAGTAAACCCACTTGCTTCGATACGCGACACACTCCTTGGTTATTTGTTCTTGTGTGAAATTGGATTTGTCAAAATAATCTTCAACAACTGGTGTAAATAATACAGCCATTTTATCACAACTATGAATACTATCGAGTCTGTAATATTCCTCGATTAAATGTGTTATCTTTTCTTTAGTTGTACCATCCTTTACGCTTGATGCATAACTGTAAATCTGGAATACGAAAGTTACAAGTGTTGTTATTGCACCGATAAATCCTGCAATTTTCAAAAGCATACCAGTAGTGGTTTTCCAGAAGGGTTCTTTTGGTTTTATATTCTCTGAAGACATTTATATTGGTTAAAGTTATAAAGCAATTTTAATGCTTTAGTTGAGCAGATTAGTATTAGTTATTTCGAAATTATAGAAATAATTATACCCTACCTTATTTATTTCTTTTGGGCTTTATATACTTGATTATATGAAGCAGCAACATATCAGAAATAACCTAAGAAGATACAGGCGTATTGCTGGTTTCTCACAAGCTGAAATAGCCGTCATTCTTGGTGTTGGCTATACCACCACTATCTCAAAATGGGAAAGAGGTATTTTGCTGCCGAATATTTCGCAGCTTTTTACACTAGCTATTTTGTACAATACCACTCCACAAGAATTGTATTACTCAATTTGGCAACAGCAGCAACAAATAATTGGAATAATAAAATCAAGAGAACTTCTTAAGAAAAAGCAAACTCTCTCCACTGAACACTTTTATTTGTGATATCTATCATCATTTTTATTTTAAATTCTTTTTAGTATTTCTTGATTCCATATTTCATATTCTTCTCAGTGTGTATCCATCAATAAGGATATCCACAGTCGTGCATTACTCCCTACCTTATCCAAATTCCCTTCTCTCGATACCATAAAGAAATGGAAGTAGTTGAATCCATTTTATCAATCAATATTTCATTCAATGTTTATCAATACATAAACGACAATTGATGCTATTGCATCACAGAAATAAAAGACAGTGTCTTTTATGAAAACACTTCTTGCTGTAATCGCGATACACAGTGATTCAGATATATAAAAATCGAACGATGAACGGAATAAAAAGATTCGACGATTCGAGCAAGGAGTACATTATCCGGCTTTAGTTCTTTAACAATATGAATACTTATGAACCGCACGAAGTGGCATTGGCAAATGAAATTGCCAATACGCTGCAAGACCGTGATGCACTGCCGTTGTACCTCAAGTACACACAGAAATATAAAGAAGCTTTTCTGCGAAGGACATTAGACAAAGTGATGTCTATTGAACAATCAAAGATCAGGAAAACCCGTGGAGCATTATTCACCTATCTGGTATCCCAGTATGAAGCCAATACATATCCTCGGGATTAGTTGCTCCACACGGATGCTAGGATTGTCTGTGTTCTTCTCCCATCAATTGCTTGACTATAGGGTTATCCAGAACAAACAAGAATGGTCTGATGCTAAGAAAGACCAACTTGTTGCCTTGATACAATCCTATTGCAAGATGTATAGCATCACAGATATAGTTATTGCTATTCCACAGCAGTATTATCAGACTGATGAATACAAGGAATTGTTAGAAGCTATCGAGTTGTTAGCAAGGAATACGGGCATTATGTTTATTCGCTATGAACTCACTGAAATCTACAGAATGTTTGCTAATAGAGCAAATCCTACCAGAGCCTCCTTAATACGCCGTATGGCGATGTTATACGGCGAATTAGAGGTATATGAGATGAAGGAGCTACATAACAAACAGAAGTATTATATCAAGCTATTTGAGGCAGTTGCTTGTGCATCCGTTCACGTGTTGGCAGTACAAGAAAAGCAGGGGTGAAAGCCCCTGTTTTTTGCTTCCTCTCCCTTGCACTACTCCCTACCTTATACCATTTGCCTTGTACCACTATACTGCTATATGAAAGTTCTTTTTCACAATTAAATAAAACAAAATGAAACCAGACAACAAAACTGAGCAAACAGAAAAAAGCGTTGATGTCTATGAGTTAGTCACCAACAGAATTATCGAGCTATTAGAATCAAACACTGTTCCTTGGCGAAAGCCCTGGACTGAACGTGGATTACCACAGAATCTCATCACTAAACGACCTTATCGTGGCATCAACTTGATGATGCTAAATGTTCTTGATTTTGAGCATAATTTGTTTTTGACTTTTAAACAGTTGAAAACGATTGGTGGTTCGGTTAAGAAAGGTGAAAAGGGGCAGTTTGTGGTATTCACCAAAATGGTTGAAGAAGAAGTTGAAACGAATGGCAAGAAGGAAACGAAAAAGCGTTCTATGCTTCGCTATTACAGGGTCTTCAACATTGGGCAATGCAGAGATATCCCAGATGCCTTCATACCAAACGACAAGTATGAGAACACTGAGATTACCGATTGCACGGCAGTGATTGATTGTATGCCTAACGCTCCAAAGATTGTGTTTAAGAAGCCTGATGCGTTCTATGTACCAAGTGAGGATTACATCAATATGCCGAAGCTTAAAACATTCAAGGAACCTGATGAATACTATGGTACCTTATTCCACGAATTGGTGCATAGTACAGGACACACATCAAGGCTTAATCGCAAGGAGGTTATGGAGAATCCGAAGTATGGGAGTGAGCCATATTCTCTTGAAGAATTGGTGGCTGAAATTGGCTCTTGTTATCTTAAATCCTTTACTGGACTAGATATTGCAGATATGAGCCAAAACGCTGCATACATCAGTTCCTGGCTCAATGTACTGAAGAATGACAAACGCTTTATTCTAAAGGCTTCTAGCCGTTCTCAGCAAGCTGTGGAGTATATACTAAACTCTAAAGCTGTTGAAGAACAAGAAACTGAATTAGTGGATACTGATACACCTAGTGTTGAAGTGTTCTAAGATGGTAGGTCGGCTTTGACGTTTGGATTGGTTAGTTAACAAAAACCCCGCTTGTTTAAGTGGGGTTTGATTGCAAAACAAGTGGAGATTTTATTTACATTCATTAATTTATCTTCACTTAAAAAACAACAAAAGAGTTATTGCTCCAAACTCCCCAACTTTCAGCGTTTGCTCAAGTCCAGTTAAATCTTTATTGCCTCCTGGAACTATACTTGAAATCCATTTAGAGAGTCGTATTGCTTTTTCGACATAACCAGTATTACTTATTTCACAAGCTTGTATTTGCTCTAGTAAATAAGTAGGGTTGTATTTTACAGGAGGCTTTCCGCTAATGCCAAGTAATTCTGAAAAAGATTGGGAGTATCTAGTATATTTTAAAGTATTATCTGGGTTCCATTTTATCATTAAAAGGGATGCTACATTATGATTTAGGTAGTGATGGGTAGTGCATTCAATGGATGTCTCAAATTTGTTTTTTAAGGACAATATTGAATCAAATCCATATTCTTTTTGAAAAGCCTCTTTAAGAAATACATTCTTAGGCATCAATAAATTCGAAGCAAAATGGTTTGCTTCAAACTCAATTCGTTTATGATTTTCTTGTCCAATAAGTGAATATGATAATGATTGACCTTTTAATAATTTCAAACGATGTTCATCAATAAAGAAGTGACCGAGCTCGTGTGCCAAAGTGAATCTCTTTCTTCCTAATTCTTTATCGGAAAGCTGGTCATTGTTCAAATGAATGTAAAATTTACCACAACTATGAACTAATTGCCCAATAAAATAATCTTTATAGTTATTAGCTATGATATTAATCTTATTTTTCCTAGCAATCTTTTCAAGATTTACCCTACCAAAAAAAGAATTTTTATTAGCTATTGATTCTGCTAATTCAGCAATGTCTTCCAATGATTGAATCATCTCTTTTTAAATTTTCTTTTAGTATCAGATTGTTTTCTATCCTCTGCCATTAAATCTAAAATATTTTTTGGAAGTTGATTTTTATTTTCTGCTCTTGCGGCCATTGCCAAATTCTCTAATGGAAATTCGACAATTTTATTGAGTTTGTTTAAATTCAAAATATCAAGAAAAGTAGGATACTGCAATGCAGTAGGAAGTATTACATCAGTATTGCCATAATTTTTCTCAAATTCTTTCACCTCTTCCACTGTTTCTGGAAATAAAAACCCCCCTGCCCGAAATGCAATTTCGATAATTTTTTCTTGTTCACTTTCGTTGTAATTGTTATTGATTTCAGTATTCATTTTGCTAGATTTGTTTGATTTATATTCTATGGAGTAAAACAGATTTTCTTTATTTTATCTAAAGTTCTTTTCTTTATATGTTTTATATTATCGGGAGTTGTTTCATAAATTGTACAAAGTTCTTTGAGTGACATATCACTTAGATGAAGTCTAGAATCTATACAGCCCTCATTTGCATAAACGAGAATTATGTGTTTTTGCTTTTCTGACAACAAATTCATTGCATTTTGTAATTTATTTTTAAACCTGTTTGATATTTCAATTTCAGGTTCTCTATAAAGACTATCAAATAAGTCTGTTCCAACCGATTCTTTTATTGGTTGAGCTGTTAAACGAGTTTCAACAGATATTTTGTAATGTCCTTTTTGGCATTTTAAATTTTTCTTCTCTTCAAAAAGAAAATCACCACATATTGGGCAAACAACTTCTTCAAAATCTGTTTGTTCCTTTTCTATTGACACCTCATTAATATGTTTCTGGTATATCGTTTTGAACGAATTATTAGCAATTACACCAAGCCAAGATTTTAGTATAAATGAATGTTCGGATACATCTACTCCAACTTTAAAAGTAAATTTATTAATCACTTTAAATGCTCGTATAAAAGTTTCTTGTGTAATATCCTTCGCTAATTCTTCAGCATCCACAAAATTTCTAGATAATTGAATAGCTCCTTTAAAGACATAATTTACATATCTATTATAAAATTGTTTTTGGTAAAATGCTTTTCGCCTTTCATCCTTCTCATCAATAAGACCAGTGATTATTTGTTGGTCACTAAGGCTAGTTTTTTTATTATTTATAAGTAATTCTTCTTCCATTCTGGGTCAATTTAATACTTAAACCTTTAAACGGGACAAATTTAATTTGTCACTCTTTAAGGTTTACTTATAAAACGATATAAAAATGGAAACGAACAAAAACAATCAAGACGGTATCATAATAGTAATTGATATCGAAGAGTACTGTAAACACGGCAAGGAAGTGCCATCAGGGCAACACTATGTTATTACTGTTGATAGACAAAAGTATGCAGTAAAACAAGAGTGTTTAACGGGCCGCGAAATTCTGCTTTTGGCTGGCAAAACGCCATCCGAAAGGTTTCAACTCAATCAACGTTTTCAAGGTGGGAAAGTTGTAAAAGTTGGTTACGACCAAAAAGTATGCTTTACAGAGCCCGGCGTAGAAAAATTTATGACTATACCCTTAGACCAAACTGAAGGATAAAAATGAGAAAGCAATTCCTATTACCAGAAGAAGATATTTTTTTCCTTGACAGCCTAGGCCTTTTATGGGAAACAATTAATGATCAAAATATGCAATGGGTAATTATTCACGATTACCCTATTGCATCTGGTTATAATAATCAAATAGTTTCTGTTGCAATAAAAATTGAAACGGGGTACCCAAGAGCAGCTTTAGATATGGCTTACTTCTTTCCTGCCATTCAAAGGCTTGATGGGTTTACTATCAATGCAATTAGCAATCAGCCCATTGATGATAAAATATTTCAACGTTGGTCTAGACATCGTACTGCTGAAAATCCTTGGAGAGCAGGTATCGATGATATTTCAACACACTTGAGTTTAGTTAGTTTTTGGTTTGAACAAGAATTTATAAAACACCCTTATGAAATTACAGCTTAGAGTATCTGGAGAACACCACGAAGTCTTAAAAGCACATCTTTTGCCATCGGACGGAAAAGAAGCGGTTGCTGTCGCTCTTTGTGGCAGGTTTTATGAAAATGATTCCATTTTTTTAATGATACATGATTTAACTCTAGTCCCTCATGATGAATGCTATAGCAGAGAATGGGATATTTTAACTTGGCCAACAAATCATATCACTCACTATTTTGAAAGAATTAATAAAAGCGACCTAGCTATTTTAAAAATTCATAGCCATCCCGGAGGTTACGATAAATTTTCAAATACTGATGACATTTCGGATGCTGAGTTTTTCGATTCTGTCTTTGGCTGGTCAATTAATGACAAACCTCATGCAAGTGCGGTGATGTTACCTGATGGAGAAATTTTTGGTAGGTTCTTTTTTCATGACCTACATTCTGAACCAATCACAAAAGTCTGTGTAGCTGGAGACACCATTTTACATTATACAAAAGGGAAAAATTTCACTTTTGATGATTTTGCCAAAAGAACAATCCAAGCATTTGGAGAAAAAACGTATCAATGCTTAAAGGAGTTAACAGTAGGAGTTGTTGGGTGTTCGGGGACTGGCAGTCCAACAATAGAACAACTAGTTCGATTAGGTGTTGGAAAAATTATTTTAATCGACCCGGACACTGTTGAACTTAAAAACCTCAATCGTATTTTGAATACAACAGTAGAGGATGCCCAAAATAGCAAACCTAAAGTTGAAGTGATTGCTAATTCAATAAAGAAATTTGGTCTGAATACCATTGTAGAAACCTTTCAAACAAATCTATATGATAGTATTTATGCCCTTAAAGCATTGGTCAAATGCGATGTTATTTTTGGATGTATGGATAGTGTTGACGGTAGGCACCTACTAAATCAACTTTGTTCCTTTTATTTAATTCCATATTTTGATTTGGGAGTTAAATTAGAAGCTGATGGCACTGGCGGTATAAATAAAATTTGTGCTTCTGTTCACTATTTACAACCAAGAAAATCTTCATTAATAACTAGAGGTGTTTACACGACTGATGATTTGAAAGCATCAAGCCAATTTCGTAAAAATCCAAGTGAGTATGAGAATTTGAAGCAAAATGCCTATATCAAAAATGTGAATGTGAATAGCCCCGCTGTCATAAGTGTTAATATGCAAATCGCCAGTCATGCTATTAATGAATTACTTAATAGGATTCATCCCTTTAAAGCAGACAGCCCAGATAGTTATGCGGCTAGTACAATAGATATAACAGAAGCTTATATTGTGAATTCAAATGAAAATGATTTTCACATCGACGAATACCTGAAGAAAAAAAGTGGTAAAGGCGATGTATTGCCATTCATTGAAATTGCTGAATTGTCAATATGAAAAAAATCAAAAAAATAATCGCTTACATTTTAAGATTCTTTGATTCTAGGTATAGAATCAAATACTATGCAGACTTACCTGAACAAATAAAGAAAAAGGAGGTTTATATAATTGGTAATTTAAAAGAGCCTTGGTTATTGATGTTTGAGTGTCCTTGTGGATGTAAAAAAATAATTCAACTAAACCTTTTAAAAGAAGCAAGTCCTCAATGGACATTCAGTATTACAAGGAAAAATAGAATGACCATTTCTCCATCAATATCAGGGACAACAGGTTGCCAAAGCCATTTTTTTTTAATAAATAATAAAATTAAGTGGGTATAACAAAGCCTACTACGATAGTACATTATTTTACTGATATTAAATTAAAATTTCCAAAAGATTTATTTACTTTGAATAAACTATTTTTAAAACTCAATTCCTCGAAGTCAAAATTTATTAATTTAGACTTAGTATTATTTGTGAATTTTTCTGTAAGTAACTCAGATATTGTTCCTATAATATTATTACCATTTTCAAATATAAAAATCAAATAGTACTTTTTTTCTATCCTGTACCCTTCAACCCCTTTAATTAAGTCTTCATAAGTCAATTCTGTTTCAAAAAAATATACTTTCTTTTCATCTTTCATTTAGTAAAAATAAATATTCTAAGAATTTAATACACCCTCTATCTTTTTTAAAACAGTCTTATGTGGTTGATGAATTCCTTTTTCATAATGAAAGATAGTAGATTCATTCAACCCGATTTTTTTTGCAAAATCCTCTTGGGTTAATCCATTCGTATATCTATAGAAAATAATTTTCTCACCAATTGTTTTTCGTTTAATTGAAAATGGGAAATAACCTAAAAACGATATGATGTCAGGATAAAATGAAATATGCGGCAAGGACTTTTCATTCTCCCAGTTTGTTATCGTATCATTTGAAGTATGCAAAATCTTTGCCACTTCTTTTTGTAATAGCCCCAATTCAAGCCTTTTATTCCTAATTTTTTTTCCTAGAGCATATGGAGTTGCTATATACTTATCTCCTAATGGTTTAGGCACTTTTTTGCTCCATTTGGAAAAAGGTAACGCAAGGATGCCCTTGTGGCTTTTTTAATCACCCAGATAGAGAGTGTACTTGTCCCCCAGGAACAGTTCAAAAATATTTGAATAAGATTTCTGGACCATTACTTGACAGGATTGATTTGCACGTAGAAGTAACGCCAGTTGCCTTTAACGAGCTTAGTAATGTTAAAAATGGAGAAACATCAAGCCAAATAAGAGAAAGAGTAATTAAAGCACGTGAAATACAAACAGAACGATATAAAGATATTGTTGGAATGTATGCTAATGCACAAATGAGTAGTAAACAATTGAGAGAAATTTGTGTGATTGACAAGGTAGGTGAAGCGTTGCTAAAAAAAGCAATGGAAAGACTTAATTTATCTGCAAGAGCTTATGATAGAATTTTAAAAGTCAGCAGAACAATAGCTGATTTATCTGCAACTGAATTAATAAAACCAGAGCATTTAGCTGAGGCAATTCATTATAGAAGCTTAGATAGAGAAGGTTGGGCTGGATAATTACGATTCCTTTTTTACTAAAACGACTTTGGCTCTATCTGCTTTATACATTTCATCATAAAATTTCACAAGATTTGTATAATCAGAAGCCGGAAAGCTGCTTACTTCTTGTTCATAATAACGTATCGTTTTAATAACATCACCACTGAAATTATAGCTAATTCTATATGTTCCAAATTTGTTTCTAATATCAATATTTTTAGGCATCATTTCAACTGTATATCCTACTGGAACTTTTATAGATGCACTATCAATTTCTATGTAAGCTTTCTTATATACAATATCAAATATTCTTGGTTTATCATTCGCTATCTTTTGTTCTTTTTTAAAAATATTAGGAACAACAAACATTCTTTTTCCACTAACAGCGGCATAAGAAGATGCAGTAATATCAATAGTTTCAATGATTTTTGGATTTCTATCCTTTACTTCTTTTAGCTCAAGTTTATCAATTTTATAAGTTGGCAAATCAAGTTTCTTGTTAAGAACTTTTAATCGCTCCTCTTCTGATAATTCATTTAATAATGCATTGGAATATTCTTGTAAAAGACCTGTATAAATTGTTTTGTTCTTTATAATTAAATCTCCTTTATCACTTAATTCAGCATTCGTATTTCGTATTTCTAAATTTTCTTTGGCAATGAATTTTGGAGTGTTAACAACAACGCCTCCAGAATCTGTTATAAGCAAAGCTTTTCTATTTCCTATAAATACACCTGTAAATCCTGCACTAACTGTTTGGCTAGTACATTCTAACCACATTGTATCTCTTTGCAATGGAACACAAGTAATTATATGATTGAAATTTGAAATAGGAAAATCAATATCAAGCCCTTTGTTAATAGCGTTTTCACCACTTTTAATAATCGTGTAAAATGCTTTAACTTTGGCTTCTTTAAGCATACAAACCATAAAATTGCTTAAAGCTTTACAATCCCCATATTTTTTCTCTGCAACAAAATTTGCAGGTAATGGTTGCCAACCTCCAATACCTAATTGAATACTAATATAGCGTGTATTTTTTTGAAGATAGTCATACAATATTCGCACCTTTTCTTCATCATTTTTTATGTTGCTTGTTAGTTGATGCACTATATTTTTAATATTATCTGGCAATATGTTTCTGCTATTATTAAGCATTGTATGAAATTTTCCAAGATTATTCCAAGTGCTCATATCACCCTCAAAACCTTCTATCGAAAATTTCGTTGGGGCTAATAAAACTGCTGGTAATGCTTGATCCCAAGCAGGCATAAATATCTCCCATTCTATTGCTTTGTAATTAACTAATTCCCAGATTAATGTTCTTTTTTTTGTTGCAGTGAAACTAGGTTCATTTTTAAGATTTGTTTGTTTGTATCGCAGTTCATAATTCTGTGGAACTTCAACCACAAATTTACTTTGCTGTACAGCAAATCTTGTTGCACTAACTGGACTCCAAGTTGGCAATTGATAAATCCCATTGTAAGTTTGCTCATCTTCAAACTCAACTGTGTAGGGGTAATTTTTGTATTGAAATGAAAAAAGCTTGGCTCGATTATCAGTTAAAAAACTTCCACCATCAGATTTTACATCGTAGATTTCTCGACGTTTTAAAGACTTAACTTTAACTCCATTTGCATCATAAAGAGTTGCAGAAATATCGCTTAAACTAATTAAATCATCATACTGATTAATATATTTTGCAAACTCATCAGCATTTTCATTTAGGATAGTGATTGCGTATTTATGCTTTACAACAGCCTTGTCAATAGCTGAAATATTTACAAAAATATTTTCCATTCTTAACACAGCATCTGCATTTTCTTTTAAAGAATCTGGAATTAGTTTAGTAGCATATTCCTGACCAATAGAAACGTTTGATGTAAATAAAATTAACAATAAAAAAAATCGCATAACTAAACTTATTTTACTTTTTTAAGCACTATTTGTTCAGCTTGTTTTTTTACAAGCAATCCAAAAAAATCTCTCAATGATTCATAGTCTGAAGCTTCGAAGTTTGCTTTATAAAGTTGAAACTTGCAACGTAATTGAATATGTCCTTCTCTATTCACAATAATATACTCAAACAAACCTTCATCCTCGTTAAATTTCGAACGTATACTTTTTGGTATTTCATCAACCACATAACCTTTAGGAATTTCCATATCAAAAATGTATGTTTCATCAATAGAGTATGGCATTTCAACAGGATAATTTCTTTTTTCTGCCTTAAAAATATTTTCTTTTGTAGCTTCAGTTAACAATGGATTAAAGTAAATTACATCTTCATTACCTAAAGTAAATTTCATATCATATTTCACATAAACTGGCTCTTCATAATTCTTCAAATTTACAACTTCTTCATTCTCTATTTTTACATCAAAAGAATAGGCTTTTGATATTTTACTAAAGAATTCTTTTTGGGCAGTTTGAAGAAATTTTTCTCTTACAATTTTGCTTTCTTCAAAACCAAACTTAGAATCAAACGATGCTTCAATTTTACCACTATCTCCATTAGCAATAAATACAACTGTGTTCTTACTTTCTTTTAAATTATTTGCAGAAAAATCAATTAAATAAGGTGTTTCAGCAATAATTCTACCATATCCATTATAACAATAAGCAGGCAACTTGTTGAACCCATTTTTTGAATCAGATGCATCTAAATAGTATAACACACTATCTATTTTAAGTTGGCATATTATATAATCAAATTCATTTAAAATAGCTGTGTATTCGCTAATTTTACCATTACCTCTAGTACTCAACAATACAGGGTCAGCAGTTAGTCCTTTACTTCTTAGCATAGCAGTTAACAGCAGATTAATATCTGCCACATTTCCTTTCTTTTGCTTATAAATTTTCTTTGGATCATCTGACATAAAAATTGCATCGTGATCGTTACAAATAAAATTATCCCTTACAGAAAGGAATATTTTTTTTGCTGCATCTATTCCTTCTAAATTTCCAACTATTGTAGTAGCTTCTTTTTCAACCCAACTATGTTTTTCCTTATCGAATATTTGCCCAAACCATTCAGATTTTAGTAAATCTGTAGCTGTTTGAAACCAAGATTTAATTCTCTGATAAGTGTTAGTTTCAGAATATTTTATTGAATGTAATTGAAAGCTAAATGCTGTTGTATACTGGCTATGATTGGCAATAAAGCTTTCATTTTTGTATGCTGGCACATCTTTCATAGCCCATAAAGACCATTTAGCATCGCCACTAAAAGTACCAATTGATGATGACGAATATGCTCCATCTCCTGGAAATAAAATCGAATAATTTTTAAAAAAAATCTTTGCACTATCAACAACAAGTAATCTTTTATAATCACCTTTTTTTACTACAACATAGTTGTACATAGGGGGAATTGTAACTTGGTATTCTGACCATAATGTTGGATAATCATCTTGAAAATACCAAGAATTAAGTCTATCATCTTGCGATTTAATTGTGTATTTATATTCTATAATACTACCCTCTTTAATATCTGGCATAGTAAACTTTTTTACAATGTGTCTTTTATCATATTTCTCTTTAATTATACCATCCTTATTCAATTTTGTTACAACGATTTTTCCATTGCTTAAATTGTAAGTTGCAGCTTCAACATCATCTAAAATTTCTTCAGTATTTATATTGCCTTGATATAGTTTAACACTAACTGTTGCTCTATCAAAAGCAGTTTTTCTTTTAATTAAAATTTTTCGATGTCGTTTGTATAAAATGGTGAAATTACCATTGTTATTTCCAACAAATTCCGACGAGCCAACATCGCTTAAAATCACTGCAGCATCATCGCTAGAAAGTGCAGATGATTTGGGACTGAAATCTTCAACTTTTATTGCACCAAATCTTTCATTTCTGATATTTTGGCTAAAACAGAAAAAATGTGCAAAAAAGTAGATAAGAGTTAATGTTTTCTTTTTCATAGCATTATCAAAATTGAAGTTAAGGATTTATTAAATAGGGAATAAATTTTATGTAAAATTTATTTGTGTAATTGCTAAAACTATTATCTTAGCTTTCAACACATAAAAACGAAAAAAAAAATCAATCATTAAGTATGAGAAAAGCCGATATCGTAAACATTATCGCCGAAAAAACTGGCATACCAAAAGTAGATGTCTTGGTAACTCTTGAAACACTTTTTAAAGAAGTTAAAAGCCAACTTTCAAGTGGAGAAAATATCTATGTTCGTGGGTTTGGAAGTTTTATTACAAAGAAAAGAGCTGCAAAAATTGGTAGAAATATCAAACGCAATGTAGCAGTTCATATTCCTGAACATTACATTCCTGCATTTAAACCTTCAAAAGAATTTATGGCAGAAGTTAAAACTAACTTCACGCCTAGCTAAATTTGCACAAATTTTAAATTGTGCAAAAAAAACAAGCTATAGTTTTATTGGGTGGTATTATAATTTTAATTGCTTTATTGTTTTTGGGTAAAACTGTTAATCCAACTAAGCAAACAGTTAGTCCTGTGACTCAGCAAGCTTCAGCAACTGAGTCACTTGATTTTAAAACTGTTTTAAATAGTGGTAAAAAGAAACTTTCTTCAACACAAAATAACGCACTTAATAAGTTAGAAGTTGCCTTGGTAGATGCTGCAAGTTCCTCTAAAATTGATATTTACAAACGCCTTGCTAGGTTTTGGAAAGATACTGGTTTGTTATATGAACCATATCTTTTTTACACTGCTGAAGCAGCTAAGTTGGAAAATTCAGAAAAAAGTCTCACATTCGCCGCCCAACAATATATTAATAGTTTGTTGGAGGTCGCTGACCCAGCTATTCAAAACTGGTTAGCAACTAACGCAAAAGTTCTTTTTGATAAGGCATTAACTATGAATCCAAATAACGATAGCAGTAGAATTGGTTTGGGTGCTTGTTACATTCTAGGAAATATTTCTAACAATCCAATGGAAGGAATATTACCTGTTAAAGAAATTGCAACAAAAAATCCAGATAATTTATTTGCACAATTAATCTTAGGATTAGGAGGCAAAAAAAGTGGTCAGTTTGATAAAGCTATTGAGAGGTTTTTAATTATTTCGGCAAAAGAGCCAAACAATGTTATCATTGTTTTGCAATTAGCAGAGTGTTACGAAATAAAAAAAGACAAAGAAAATGCAAAAATTTGGTATAAGAAAGCAATAGATCTTTTAGATAATGTTGAAATCAAAAAGGAAATTGAAAAGCGAATAAGCGAATTGAAATAATAATTATAAATTTAAAAACACAAAGTATGCCTTGCGGTAAAAAAAGAAAACGTCATAAGATTGCCACACACAAACGTAAAAAACGTTTAAGAAAAAATCGTCATAAGAAAAAAAATAAGTAGTCAATAATTTATAGTCCATTCTGCTTGGTAACAAGCGGAATGGATTTTCTTTACTTATTTGCCATATAACACTTCTGAGCTGCAACTTACCTTCACCTTCCTTCTAATTCAAACTCTGGGCAAATATTTATTGGTGTTATTGCTTGTTCTGCAAAAAGCGGAACAAATTCGTGTATTTAAAAAGTTGCAAATAAGTGAACAAAGAATTAATAATAAATGCAGCACCAACTGGTGTGGAAATTGCATTGCTTGAAGATAAAAAATTAGTAGAATTACATAACGAAAAAATTGATGTAAGCTTTACTGTTGGGGATTTATATTTGGGAAAAGTAAAAAAACTTATCCCAGGATTAAATGCTGCTTTTGTAGATGTTGGTTTTGAAAAAGATGCTTTCTTGCACTATACAGATCTATCTCCTTACGCTAACTCAATATTAAAGTTTACACAACATTGTATTTCTCAAAGCCAAGATGATGAATTTGATTTCTCAAAATTTACTGTTGAACCAGAGATTGTAAAAACAGGAAAAATAAATGAGGTATTAAGTGGAAAGCCAAATGTGTTAGTACAAATTTTAAAAGAACCTATTGCTGCAAAAGGACCAAGATTAAGTTGTGAACTTAGTTTGCCAGGGAGGTTTATTGTATTAACTCCTTTTAATGATATTGTAGCAGTTTCTAAAAAAATTCATTCTTCAGACGAAAGAAAAAGATTACATAAAATAGTTGAAGCTATCAAACCAAAAAACTTTGGCGTTATTGTAAGGACGGCTGCTGAAGGAAAAAGCACAGCAGAACTGCATAAAGATTTGCTTGATTTAGTAGCAATTTGGAAAGGTATTCAGAATAATCTTAAAGGAGCTGTACCACCTTTTAAAATACTGAGCGAGCAAACCAAAACAACTAGTATCTTGAGAGATTTGCTTTCAGAAGATTTTAACAAAATTGTTACTAACGATAAAAATATTTACAATGACACCAGAAGTTATTTAGAAAAAATTGCTCCCGATAAAATTGATATTGTTACCTACTACAATAACGGTTCGCCAGTTTTTGATACCTATGGTATTACAAAACAAGTAAAATCTTCTTTTGGAAAAACTGTGAATATGCCTAGTGGTGCATATTTAATTATTGAACATACAGAGGCTTTGCACGTTATTGATGTAAATAGTGGCTATAAAAGTGTTGGCAATAATCAAGAAGAGAACTCGCTTCAAACAAATTTAGAAGCTGCTGAAGAAATTGCACGACAACTTCGTTTAAGAGATATTGGTGGAATTATTGTTGTTGATTTTATTGATATGAAATTGCCCGATAATAAACGTAAAGTTCAAGAGGCAATGGAAGATTTTATGAAGCCAGATAGAGCAAGGCACGCTGTGCTTGCAATATCAAAATTTGGCTTGATGCAAATTACACGTCAACGAATGAAACCAGAGGTAAATATTAATACTTCTGAGGATTGCCCAACTTGTAATGGTACAGGCAAAATAGGCTCTACACTTATTTTAGAAGACGAGATAGAAAAGAAATTGCTTTACTTATCTACACATTCTTACAAAGATATTACACTAAGTGTCAATCCTATTGTCTATTCTCATCTAAGTAAAGGGATTTTTACATCAATTTATAAGCGTTGGAAACGTAAGTATAAAGTGAAACTTAAATTACAAGAGAACAACAACTATCATTTAGTTGAATTTCGCTTTTTTGATGCAAATGAAGAAGAAATAAAATTTTAGTGATTAATACTATTGCATAAAATATGCATAAATAAAAAGCCCTGAAACGAAAAACATTTCAGGGCTTTTTATTATTTTCAGAATTTTGTTGAAGTAGTTATTCTACTATTAACTTCTTGGTACTCTTTCCTTCACTTGTTATTATACTAACAAAATATAAACCTTTAGATAACCTAGCAATATCAATTACATTAGTTCCCATACTTAAAGCCTGAGTTTTAATTTGTTTGCCATATAAATCAGTAATTATAACACTTCCACTACCAACCAATGCATCAATATTTAAATTAAAAACCGTTTTAGCTGGATTTGGATACATTGAAAAATCATTGCTCATTGTCAACTGCTCATTGTTAATTGCTCCTCTTGCTGCACAAGCAAAACCAGTACCCACCATTGTTCTACTATTAGCACAACCAGCAGCATTTGTATAAGCATATTTAATGCTTCCGGCTCCCACTGCATTTATTGTAACACTACCTCCAACTGTTACACTTGCAGCACCTGTTGCAATCCAAGTACCTCCTGCTGGAGAGCCAACAATGTTAAATGTTTTTCCAACACAAAATGCTCCAGTTGGGGCTCCAATTTGTGGATTAATTGTTCCAACTGCATAAGTAATTGTAGGTACAAGAGGAATTGCGTTTACAGTGATTGTTTTAGTTACAGTTCCTGTGCAACTTCCAGTTGACAAAACATATTTAACTACTGTATTTCCAGCATTCTTGCCAGTTAAAGCACCACCAGAATTAATTGATGCCATATCTGTTAAAGTGCTACTCCAAACACCACCACTAATTGAATTTGATAAATTAGAAGTTGAACCAACGCAAACGCTGTTTGATCCTGTTATTGCAGGTATGGATGTTAGCATTGTGAGAACCAATGTTGCTGTACTATCGCAACCAGCTGCATTATTTAAGTTTGTTGTATAAGTTCCTGCATTTGTATATGTTGTACCATTGAAACTGTAACTACCACCAGGGCAAATGCTTTTATTTGTTGTTGAAGATGTTGCCTGACTTGGCACTAAAATTACTGAAGAGTTATTGCTACATCCATTAACACCAGTAACTGTATAATAAACTGTAAAAGATCCTGCACCATTTACTTGAACATTCCCTGTATTATTAACTGTTGCATTTGTTCCACTATTGCTCCAAACTCCATTGGGTGTTGTACAAGCTAAAGTAGTGCTGCCATTTACACACACAGTTGTATTGCCTGTAATTGCTGCTACTGTTGGCAATGTGCCAGGTGAAATTATTTGTGAAGATGCATTACTGCAACCATTTGCTCCTGTAACGGTGTAATAAACTGTAAAAGATCCTGCACCATTTACAAACAAATTACCTGATTGAAAAATTGTAGCATTAGTACCACTGTTACTCCAAACTCCATTGAGTGTGGCACAAGCTAAAGTTGTATTGCCATTTACACACACAGTTGTATTGCCTGTAATTGCTGCAACAGTTGGTAAAGTACCAGGCGAAATTATTTGTGAAGATGCATTGCTGCAACCATTTGCTCCTGTAACGGTGTAATAAACTGTGAAAGAACCTGCTCCATTTACAAACAAATTACCTGACTGAAAAATAGTTGCATTTGTTCCACTATTGCTCCAAACTCCATCTGGTGTAGCACAAGCTAAAGTTGTATTGCCATTTACACACACAGTTGTATTGCCTGTAATTGCTGCTACTGTTGG
>JANYEB010000086.1 GCA_025363355.1 Chitinophagaceae bacterium
CAAAAATTTGTGATTAAATCTATAGCAGAAGGAAGAATAACACAGAGCATAGCTTCGACCTCAATTGTTGGACACAATAGCAAAGTTGACACAATAATAAAAGTAAAGGAAGGTGGCTTTGGGAGATATACAACTGAAAATATAAAAGGCGACACGGTATACAAAATCCTTTACCACGACAACATAAACAAGAACTTTTACGAGACATATTTTTACAAAGACAACAAACTTGTTTATGCAAAAATTGATTATCAAGAAAATGGAATTGGACAAACATTTTATTACAGAGAAGAATTTTATAAGGACAATGAAATACTTTTTGTGACAGAATCCAAAAAATCAATTGACAAAGTATTTAGACAAAGAGTGACATTTGACCTAAGGAAAAAAGGTGATGAGTATTTTAAAAAATTTCAAACAGATAAAAAATAACAGCGTGCAACATTAGGTTTGGCATTATTGGGGCTTGACGAATATTGCCTCAGCATTTGTTCTTTATTATACTTCAGTTCGGGCTGGACGTTATAAATTTGGCTTATGAATAAAACATCAGCAATATTGCAATCATTGGGCTTCGGTTATGGGCTGACGGAATGCTAATTCCCCAACAAACGCCAAGCCTTTTTCGTTAGCTGCTATGTTGTTTGACTGCTAAGGGGCTGACGGAATTCTCTTGAACGATAGTACAAAAACATCAACAGCCAACGCCTCTTTGCAGCACATTTGCAAGGCGAAAACCGAGAACCAGCCTTGCAAAAGAGCTGCAAAACCTACGCTTCTGCCAGCAGTAGTATTTCAATTTGGCGACAGAATAAAACCCATCAACAGCACCTCAACCCCCAGCAAGAAAGCCCACCCGCCCACCCTGTGCAACGTGCAGTAGTAATTTTTATCCTCATTATATTAATCATCAACTTACACACTTACTTTAGCAAAATAACTTGGATTTCATAAATGAAACTATCAATACAAACACCCAAAAAAGCACTTAAATCACTCTTAAAACAAAAACCTTTAAGAAGTGAGATTGATATTTTTAAAACCAATCTAATACGCCTATTAGGAAAAGTAAATGAAATTGAGAGAGAAGAAAATCAAAAAAATCACATTCGTGATTTTCTTAGAGATACATTTTACAAAGACACCAACGAAATAAACACCAAAGACAGCAAAGACCTTGTAATCCATTTAGGTAAAACCAATAAAGACAAAGTTGGTGTTATCATTGAAGCAAAGCGACCAAGCAACAAATCAGAAATGCTATCGGCAGACAAGCCAAATACAAAAGCATTACAAGAATTGGTACTTTACTATTTAAGAGAAAGAATTGAAGAAAAAAATATTGATATAAAATATTGCATTGCAACCAATATTTACGAATGGTACATTATAGAAACATCTTACTTTGAAACCCTTTTTGCTCGTAATAAACCATTTATAAAAGAATACGAACAATGGCGAGACAAACAAAAAGTTACTTCTGATACAAAACTTTTTTATGAAAGCATTGCAAAACCTTTCATTGATAAAATACAAGACGAAATACCTTGTATTTATTTTGATATTAGAGATTATGAAACCGTTTTACGCAACGATAAAAAAGACGATGACAAAGAACTAATTGCTTTATTCAAAATCCTTTCGCCACAATATTTATTAAAAACCGTAACACCAAATGACAGCAATTCATTAAACGAAAAATTTTATAAAGAACTACTGCACATTATTGGTTTAGAAGAAGCAAAAGAAGGAAACAAAAACATCATTCGCCAAAAGTTAGACGATAAAAGCAATGCTTCTTTTATCGAAATGGCTATTAAAAAACTAAGAACAAAAGGCATTCATAAAGTAAATGACAAGAAAAGTTTTGGCGAAACAACAGACGAGCAAAATTTTAATATTGCTTTAGAACTCTGCATTACTTGGATAAACAGAATATTGTTTTTAAAACTATTAGAGGGGCAACTTTTAAACTATCATAAAGGCAATAAAGACTACTGCTTTTTAAACATAAAAAACATTCACGATTTCGATGAATTGTTTACATTATTTCATAGTGTATTAGCTGTAAATGTTAAGGATAGAGAACCCAACATACAACAGAAATATAAATTAGTACCATACTTAAACAGTTCTCTTTTTGAAATTAGCGAATTAGAAGATGTAACCATTTCTATTGATAATTTAGACAACAGCGAAACGCTACTATTCAATAGCAGCAGCATTTTAAAAGATACCAAAAGCAAAAACACAGGGTTAAACACTTTAGAATATTTGTTTAAATTCTTAGATGCTTACGACTTTGCAAGTGAAGGTGCAGAGGATGTGCAAGAAGAAAATAAAACCATTATCAATGCTTCTGTATTGGGCAAAGTGTTTGAAAAAATTAATGGTTACAAAGATGGCAGCATTTACACACCAGCATTTATAACAATGTATATGTGTAAGCAAAGTATAAGGCTTTCAGTAGTAGAAAAATTTAATGAAACAAAAGGTTGGAACGTTAAAGAGTTTGCCGAACTATACAACAAAATTGAAGATAAAAAAGAGGCAAATCAAATTATTAATTCAATTAAAATTTGCGACCCTGCTGTGGGTAGTGGACACTTTTTAGTGTCGTCTTTAAACGAACTAATTAGTATAAAAAGTGAACTAAATGTTTTAATAGATGAAAACGGCAAAACATTAAGAGATTACGAAATAGAAATAATAAACGATGAATTAATTATAACAGACGAGAACAATAATATTGTAGCATACAACCCACAAAACAAAGAAAGCAACCGAGTACAAAAAACACTCTTTCACGAAAAGCAAACCATTATAGAAAACTGTTTGTTTGGTGTAGATATAAACCCCAACAGCGTTAAAATTTGTAGGCTGCGTTTATGGATTGAACTATTAAAAAATGCTTATTACAAAGCAGAAACTAATTACATAGAATTAGAAACGCTACC
>JANYEB010000119.1 GCA_025363355.1 Chitinophagaceae bacterium
CAGATGTGCTCCTAAAAAGAAAGTAGTTGCCACACAAGTTGTAGAAGCACCAAAAATTCAAGCACCAAAAGTTGAGGACTTGGGTGTTTTAGTCCCTTTTACAAGAGAGATTTTCTTTAAATTAAGAGATAATGGTTTAGATATTAAAAAGCTTAAGTTTTATGTAGATAACACCATTGCACTTAACAAAATTGCATCAACAGGTAATCTTGAAATTAACGAAGTAGGCATACTTGTAAACAAAAAAGGGCTTGCCGAAAATCTTATAAAAATTACGCCACAAGTTGCTGGAATAGTTGAATCTGTTGAGGCTGATGGTTTAAAATTAAATTTTGGAAGACCCAATAGCACATTGAAATTTATCAACAATACACTTTCTCCTAAATTCTTCAACTTCTCTGGAGATAAAGTTGATAAAGGCTCTGGCAATATTGATGTTGCTTATAATAATAGCACTTATAGAGCTACTTGCGAAGGTTGCAGTAACGTTACTGATGTTAAACTTTTAATTAGACAATTAGATATTGATGCTGGCATTGGCAAAGGAACAATTGAACCAGGTGCAGGTAATAGATCTATGTTAGGGTACTAATTAAAAGAATAATCAATTTCAATAAAACGTCTATATAAATTAACATACCATTCATAAAAAAGCCACGCTAGATAATATTTAGCGTGGCTTTTTTGTGTAACAAACTTTGTTGATAATCGTATTATCAGCAAATAAACTTTTAACCGGTAGTTATTTTCTTATGTTGCTTTATCGATCCGTGCCTTGTTTTTACAAGGCACTTTTTATTGCTGCTTATCTAGTTTAATAATTTTGTAGCCAACATAAATAAGCACTAGACCAATTAATTCTGTTACAAACAAAACATTTACGTAACCAGCTCGTGTAGCAGTGCCACCAATACCAGGCAATAATGCCCCAATGGCAATAAAGATATTACCCTTGTATCTCACTTGCATATCTATCTGTTTCGAGTACCTAAAAGCAGAATAAAATGCACCGCCAACTAAAAAAATAAATGAATAAGTATTGATGAAGGGAGAGAAGTAACGAACCCATTTCCACGCAAAAACAGCTCCGGTAAGTTTGCCATCAAAATCTGCTGGAAGACTTATTGGCGATAAAAAAATTGCTATTGAATCAATAATAATTGCTGCAACAATAACTGTTGAGGTAATATTTGCAATTTTTTTATTTGATAATAGATATACCGAGCCTTGTGCTAAGGGAAACCCACCAAGTAATGCTCCAACTATATACCAGCATTTTACGTTTAAAGCACTCCACCCAAATAGCACATTAATACTTTCTGTTAAAGTTCCTAAACCAAAAGTTAATACGCCAATCGTCCACCAAAGCAAATAATTTTTCCTTTTGGTGGTGTAATGGCCATAGATTTCTCTAACAAAAAAGACAGAGAAGATGGTAGTTATAATTGGAATATATTCAGTAAACTGATGTGTAGCACTCATAAAATAAATTAAAAAAGTGTGAGTTTGTTGCTCACACTTTTAAGATAATAATATTAATTTAGAAAGTCATAGAACCACTAGCTTGATAAGTATATCTGAAGTTATAGTAACGTTGCTCACTCAATTTAACAGCATCAGATGCAGTAGATGCAGGGGTAACGCCACCTTTATAGTAATTTGTAATTTCAAGTTTTGCATATTTACCACTTGCAGTTCTAATCATTAAAACTCTTCCAGGAATTGGCGTTATTAGATTGTTAGCACCATCATATACATACCAGCCTTTATTGCTTCCAGTTCTTATTGCATAAGTTGGTGCAGCATCAGTTCTAAAAGCTGAATCACTTGACACACTTAAAACATCAGCAAATAAACCTACTTGCACAAATGCACCACCAGCACCAGGACCACTTGTTCCAGCGTTTGTTAAAATAGTTGTGCCTCTAAAAGCTACATCCCATTTAGTTGTTGCACTATCGGTATTTTCAATTAATTGACCTGTTTCTAAACTAAAAAATTTGAATTTACCAGCACCTACAGGTTGGCCAGTTACAGGATTTGTTCCAACAATAGTATCTGCTGGTAAATTTTGAACTGTTGTAATACTGCCTTGAGTATATACTTTAAATGTGCCATTGTTAGTAGTGTCAACAGTAGTTGTAGCATCATCTTTCTTGCAAGAGGTTACTGCCACCATTACAAATAATACACCCATCATAAATTTTGTTACTGACTTTTTCATTTTGCTTACTTTTTTGTTTTTGTAAATTGATAATTGATTGTTATATAAAAGTTACGCCCTATCATATTGGGCAAATTGTTAGCATCTGCATAGTTAAAAATATTGTCACATCCCGCTTGCATACTCAGTCCATTATTGAATTGTTTTCCAGCAGAAAAGTTTAGTTGCACAAATCCAGCAGCAAATTCATCATTTGTGTTATAAACGCCGTTGCCATCTTTGTCGGTAACAGCCCATTTGCTTCTATAAATAGCTCTTAGATTATAGAAATAATTATTCTTTTCGTATAGTAATTTAATATTAGCCATATGTCTGCTTCTATTTGGTAAACCATAATACTCACTAATATCCATTTTACGAGCAATACCAGTAGCATCTTTAGTATAAACAAGTCCACTTTTTATATCTGATACTTGTTGCTTATCGGCTGTTAATAGTAATTGGTAGCCAGAGGTAAGTGTAAAGTTGTTATAAAATTTACAACCAAGGTTTAATTCAATACCTTCTGTGTAAGCATTTTTTACATTTAGATAACTAAAAATTTGAGCTCCGCTTTTATAGTTAGCAACTAATCTGCTATCAATTAAATTTTCAATATCATTTCTAAATATATTAAAGCTAACAAAGCTTTGAGAGCTTAAAGAGAGTTTTCCTCCAACATTAATCCCTGTAGAAAACTCTGGCTTTAAAGCAGCGAGATTGTAGTAGTCGTTTTCGTAGGAAGCAATTTGACCAATTTGTGCCAAATGGTTAATTTGTGCCTGTGCTTCTAGCACCCCAAAAACACTGTAACCACCAGCAGCTGTATTAGTAAAGTTTAAGTAAAGTTGTCTAAAATCTGGTGCTTTAAAGCCTCTACCAATACTTGCATTTAAACTAAGTTTTTTTATAGGTTGAAAATGAATAGCAAGTTTTGGAGAAAATGCAGAAGCATAAATTTCATTTTTATCGTATCTAAACCCACCAATAAAAGTTAGTTTATCTTTTGCTTTGTATTCGCCTTGAATAAAGCCATAAGCAACGGAACTTTTTTTATCATTGTTTTCATTATCGTATCTTGAGCTTCTAACATTTTCTGATAAATAACCACCACCAATATTTAATGAAATCTTATTGTTCAATGTCCAGTCTGTTTGATTCTCTGCACGATAAAATTGTTGAATAAATAAATCGTTATAAGCAACAGTACCTGTGGTGTTTAAATCTTGTGTTGACTTGAATCTTGAGTGATATAATCTTAAACTAGATGAAACTTTTTTACTAAACTGATGTGTTAAAATTGGGCTTATGTTTAAGTCGCTATGAATTTCTTTTCCTTCAGAATAATTAACACTTCCTGTATTAGTTACTGCAATAATATTGGTGATATTCTCATAACTATATCTTGCACCAATACTCAATTTTGTTTTGTTAGAAAAAGGATAACAAATTTGTAATTGATTGGTTAATCTAGATAAGGGAGCCACAGTTCTTTCAACAGAATTTGGGCGTGTTGTAAAACCATCAGTTGAATATCTATCAATAAAACCTTGAACCAATAGTTTATTAATTTTTATAGCACCAGAAACACTTGCATCAAAAGTGTTATAAGTTCCATATCTAAGAGAAGCAGAATAGTTGTTGCTAATAGGTTGTTTGGTAATAATGTTAATTACACCTGCCATTGCCTCACTGCCATATAAACTTGATGATGGACCTTTAACAATTTCAATTTTTTGAACATTGCCAACAGTAATTCTATTCAAGTCAAGAACGCCAGCAGTTCTTCCTATAAATGGTTCGCCATTTAATAAAATCAAGGTATAATCAGGATTTAAACCTTGCATTTGAACACCAGTTCCAAAACTAGTAGTTAAAAACAGTCCTGCTTGTTCATTTAAAACATCATTCAATCTTAAAGATGCTGCTTGTTTAATTGTTTTCTCAGAAATAACTGAAACAGGTACTGCAGAATTACCTAATTTTCTTTCTGTTCTTGTTGCTGTTACAACTACTTCATTCAAATTATTGAAAGTAGTATCCTTTTGCGAGAATACTGTTTGAGTGGTGAGTAAAGTGATGAATATGTGAATGCAGCGTTTTTTCATTTCGTTATATACTGCAAAATTTAGTGTTGAGTTTTTCTTTATTGCCACAGAATTGTCATACTTTGTTAAATTAACTAATATCATATTTTTCATTACCTAAATAGCAACAATTAATTCTAAAAAAAAATCATTTATACATCATTTTGGTAGTCATTTTTTATTTCCATTATTTTTGGTGGGTCACATTTCAAAACTGAAACTGTTTTATGTTAAATAAAAACAAATCGCAACAAGTTGCTCCATCAATTGAAAAATCAAATGCTGCTTTAGTTATCAACGATAAACAAGCTTTACTAATAACATTGGCTATTGCAGCTATTAGCTATATATTTTCTTATTTCTATACATCTTTTTATCAAGGAGAAGAGGGTGCACAGTATATGAATGCCCTTTCTTTTTGGCACGATAAAAATTTAATCTTAGGCAACTGGGCAAAAACTGGTTGGAAGATCATTTATGCTCCTGTTGTTTTATTAGGCAAACCTGCAGCCTTAGCAATGACTTGTCTGTATTCTGCTTTCTCTGGTTTTTTTGCATATAAACTGGCATCAAAAATCATTGAGAAAAAAACTGCATTACCATTCATTTTTTTAATCAGTCAAACACTTTGGTTTATTTTAGCTTTTAAGTTTTATAGCGAAATTCCAACAGCATTTTTTTTAGTATTAGCAGTGTATTTATTCTATTGCGAAAAATATATTGGCTTTGCATTGGCAGCATCTTTTGTGTTGTTGTTACGTCAAGAACTTGTATTTGTATTCCCATATTTTGTTTTTATTTTACTTAAAAGAAAACAATGGATTGCATTTCTGTTGCTTGGCATATTTCCATTGCTAAACAATATTTGGGGTTGGAAGGTAACAGGCGATATGTTTTATCTTTTAACTGAAAGTAAACGATATGCCGATTCTATTAAAAATTCATACCCACGTCAAGGTTTCGATCACTACTTTACTATGAGTGGTGCTATCTACAGCATTATTGTTGTAACTTTAGTTGTTGCATATATTGCCCAAGTTGCAACAAGACAAATTAAGAAAGTAGAATATGCAATTCTTGTTCCTGCATTGGGCTTTTTTTTAGTACACTGCTTGTTCAACTTACAAGCATATCCTATTCTAACAAGTACAGGTGGTAATCTTAGATATCTTTTAGTAGTATCGCCTTTAATGGCTGTTCTTGCTGCAAAAGCAATAGATAATATGCAGTTTATAGAAAAGAAATCTATGTTGCTTTTATTCCTTATTCCATTGTTTTGTTTAGTAGCTGCATATATGACATTCCCACACAATTGGGTGGTAATGGATACTCAAGGAGGAGAAAGAGATATGTTTCCTGTGCTGCTTTGCATTGTAGTAATTCTTATGTTGATATTCATAAAAAATAATGCAACACTGATTAAAGCAACAGCATTACTAAGTGTGTTATCTATGCTGATTTACATACGCCCCAAAGAACTTTGCTGCGATGAAAATTTTGAACAAAAGAAAATTACTGACTACATTGTTGAAAGTAATTTGATTAAAAAACCAATTATTCAAAACCTTGCTTTAATGGATTTCTTTTATGGCAAAAACAAATGGGATTATCCTGCAGGTTGCATATCAATGTATGGAGATAGCACATTAGATAAAGCAAAAATTGGCTCTATTATTATTTGGGATACACACTATGCCACCAAATATGGTAAAGTAGAAGGTGCATATATTGAAAAAAATATTAATAACGGCAATTTAAAAATGATAAAACAATTTAGAAGCGAAGACAATGCTTTTGCTGCTGTAGTTGTAGAAAAAGTGAAGTAGAATAATATATTATTAAAAAAAGGGTTGCCAACTTTTTAAAAGTTGGCA
>JANYEB010000142.1 GCA_025363355.1 Chitinophagaceae bacterium
CCAGAAATATATATATTATTTAAGGTATCAATTACGACACTTTGAACAGCGTATGAATTAGTGTTTGGTCCATTAATAGAATTATTATTAGCAACAAGGTTAAATTGTGTAGGTTGTGCCGTTGGTGCTGCACAAGTTGGCAATGCTATTGTTGTAGTATTTGCTGTTAAAGGGTTTGAAGAATTATAAACGGGTCCACCATTGCAACTTTGGCTGTTTATTCCAAAAACATAAAAATAATATTGTACACCACTTGATAAATTATTTGCTGTAAAACTTGTTCCTGTTGTTCTTGTAACAACAGAACCATTGCCTAAAACATTACCTCCATTGTAAGTAGTTCCATTATTTAAAGTACCAGTAAATGTAGCAGACAAACTTCTTACAATTAAATATTCGTCAGTATTTGCAGCAGCATTAAAATTTCCAGTAATGCTTGTTGCAGTAATATTACTCAGTACCAAATTTGTTGGCTGTGTTGTTGGTGCAACACAAGGCAACTGGCCTGCCAAAGTTGTTACAGAACCTACTAAAGGGTTTGTGCCAAAATATAATGGACCACCAGAACACACATTATTCATCGAAAAAATAAAGAAATAATAAGTAGTAGAATTGGCTAATCCTGTTATAGAAACATTATTTGTATTTGTTACTGCAACAACAGTTCCATCACCTAAATTATCTCCAATATTATATGTTGTATTATTTACAGGATAAGAACTTAACGCGTTGTTTTTACTCATTACAACTAAATAGTTTTGTGGAGCAGGAGTTGATGCAGCAAATGAAAACTGTGCAGAATTATATAAAACTGTACCTGTTGCAAAATTTGTTGGCTGTGCAGTTGGCACTACACAGGGCGTTGTTGGCAATGCTGTAACTTTTACATTATCCAAATTTATTCTTGGTCTAGAACCTGCTGTTCCACCAGTTCCATTATAGTAATAAAATCTAAGCCTTGCTGTTGCTGAACCGTTGAAAATAGATGGTAAAGCAACATTTGAAACGGTTCCAGCTGTTGGACTAAAATTTGTGAAATTTAAAACTTGAGCCGCTGTAATTTCAGTGAAAGCTATACCATCTGTAGAAGCAAATACTTTTAAAGAGCCATTTCTATTACCACTATTATTGTTCAATGATGCCCAATCAAAACTTAATGTTCCTGCATTTACACTTGTAAAATCTAAAAACATATCAATAGCAATTGATGTGGTATTATCTGATGGTCCTGTTGATAACATCACTATCGATTGTGTGCCTTTATATATTCCTCCACTATAAATTGGAACACCACCACTACTACTTGGTGTTTGAAAAAAATTAGACAAGGTTGTAATTCTTGTGGCATTTGGAACAACAGGGGTTGTTGTAGCTACATCAATTCCCTTCCAAGCAGCAGATCCAACACCTGATGTGAACGTTCCATTAGTTGGTGTTGTATTAAATATCCAGTTATTTATATCAGCAAAATTTTCGATATAAGTTAGCCCACTTTGGGAAGCAAGATTAATAGGGGTTTGGGCATTACCATAACACAATAGTAATACCACTTGGCATAGCACAAGCAATACTTTTTTCATTAAACAACATTAAGGACTACGAATGTCGGTTAAGAAAAAACAACAGCAACCTAAGCTTAGAAGTAATTAAATAGAATTAATTGATACTTAATAGAAAATTATACACATTTTAATTTGAACTACTAAAATGGCAATCACTTAAGCAATCGTTACCTTTTTTCTATTAGAAAAAATAACCAATGCTAACCCGCCAAAGAACAATAATGTAGAAATTATTTCGGCTTGAGTAGGATGAAATCCTGCGATATTATAAACTGTATTTACTCTTATTTTTTCTATCCAAAATCTTTCAAATCCATTCAACATTAGATAGATTCCAAACATCATACCTGCTCTTTTAATATTTTTTCTTATACCAAAGAGTATAAAGAAAAAAGCAGTTGAAATAATTGTTTCATAAAAAGGAGTAGGAAAAACTGGTAATGGTAAAGCACTACAAAATTCTCCTTTACAATTTGCCATCATTACACCATCGTTGATAACATTGTGAGGATATGTGTAACCAAAAATCCATTTGGGCAACCACGAAATTGGTTGAACTGATAAATGATGTACTTTATCTAAACTACCAAATTCTTTATAAAAATATCCATGGTTTTGTTGAAGTGCATCATTAAATTGTTGTGCAGTAGCTGAAACTAAATGTCCATTAGCATCTGTAATAAAGGCACTATTTAAAATACCCCAGTCACCATCTCCAGAAACTTGACAACCAATTCTTCCAATAGCATAAGCCAACATTAAAGCTGGTGCAACAGCATCAGCCAAATGCATAAATGGAATTTGATTTTTTTTCGCATAGTAAGCAATAGCAATGGCTGCACAAATTAATCCACCATAAAAAGTTAATCCACTAAAAGATATTAATGAACCAATAGGGTCTTTAACAAACTCAGCCCAATTTTCTAAATTATGAAAAATTTTTGCTCCTAAAAAACCAAACAAAGCAGCATAAACAACAATATCTCCCACTCTATCATGTGGCCAAATTCTTACAGTCCTATCTTCAGGTTTTGCAAGTTTAGCTTTATTTACCTCATAAAATTTATAAGCAGCAGCAAAGGTGCCAAGTAACAATCCAGTTGGTAAATATCCCTTTGATGACAACAAAAATTCTTGAGAATTATCTAAAGCTCCCTTAACAATTGCAATACCAATTATCTTATATCCTAACAGAAAACCTAGCAGAAAATTAATAAATAAATCCAGACCACTTGCTGGTTTACCAATTGTGATTTTTTTATCTGTATGCACAAACAATCCAAGACTTTGTTTGCGTTTTAACTCAATAGTTAAAACCCAAGCACCTACAATAAATGCCATTGCAACAAAAAAACCAAAAGTATTGAACAGTTTTAAAAATGACCATTCAACACTAAACCAATCTTTCAAAACATAATATAAATTAGGATACATTTTTTCTATTTACGATTTATTTTATTTCACACAAAGCTACAAAGGTGCAAAGACGCAAAGCTTTAATACTAATAAACCAATGAACTAATAAACTGATTAACTAAATTTTTCACTTAAATATCTTTCAGCATCTAATGCAGCCATACAGCCACTTCCAGCAGATGTTACAGCCTGACGATAAATTTTATCTTGCACATCTCCAGCAGCAAAAACACCTTCAACATTTGTTTTAGTTGAGCCTGCAATTGTTTTAATGTAACCAGCCTCATCTACTTCAATAAAATCTTTAAATAAATCGCTGTTTGGCTTGTGTCCAATAGCTACAAAAAAGCCACTAACTGGCACTTCAATTTTTTCGTTTGTTGTTGTGTTGTGAATACGAACACCATTTACTTTTTGTTCTCCAAGAATTTCATCTGTTGTGCTATTCCAATAAACTTTTATGTTTTCAGTTTTCAACACCCTGTCTTGCATCACTTTGCTAGCACGCATTGTAGAGCTTCTAACAATCATATGAACTGTTGTGCAAAGTTTAGATAAATACAATGCTTCTTCAGCAGCAGTATCGCCAGCTCCAACAATTGCAACCTCTTTTTGTTTAAAGAAAAAGCCATCACAAACTGCACAAGCACTAACTCCAAATCCATTTAAACGTTGCTCACTTTCGATGCCCAACCATTTTGCAGAAGCACCAGTGCAAATAATTACAGCATCTGCTTCTATGGTATGTTCTTCATCAATTTCGACTTGATAAGGTTGTTTACTAAAATCAACTTTTGTTGCTAATCCATAACGAATATCAGCACCCATTCTAGATGCTTGTTTTTCAAAATGAATCATCATTTCTGGACCTTGAATTCCATCTGGGTAGCCAGGATAATTTTCAACTTCTGTTGTAATAGTTAATTGTCCTCCAGGCTGAATACCTTGATATAAAATTGGTTTGATGCCAGCACGAGAAGCATAAATAGCTGCTGTGTATCCAGCAGGTCCACTTCCAATAATTAATAAATGTGTCTTTTCCATTTGATTTGTTTTCAATCTCTACGAGCAAATGTATTGTTACTTACATATTATGCTAGTACTAAAACTATTTTGTGAATAAGTGCTAAGCAGATGTTAAAATAAAAACTCCGAAACACAAAGCATTCGGAGTCTCAGTTGTTATTTAAATGACTACTTAAACAGTCATAATTTCTTTTTCTTTTGTTGCAAGATATTTCTCTACCAAGCTAATATGTCTATCTGTAAACTCTTGAACAGCAGTTTCTGCATCCTTAGAAGCATCCTCACTTAACCCATCTTTCTGTAATTTTTTAATTTGCTCAATTCCATCACGTCTAATATTTCTTATGGCGATTTTTGCTTGCTCAGTTTCGGCTGCAGATTTTTTTACCAACTCCTTTCTTCTTTCTTCGGTTAAAGGCGGCAAAAATAGACGAATTTGTACGCCATCATTTTGTGGTGTTATTCCAATATTTGCCATTAAAATAGAACGTTCTATTGGAGACAGCATATTTTTTTCCCAAGGTTGAATACTAATTGTTCTAGCATCTAAAACAGAAATATTAGCCACTTGACTAATTTGTGTTGGGCTACCATAGTAATCAACTGTTAACCCATCTATCATTGATGGATTAGCTTTTCCAGCTCTTATTTTTGTTAATTCAGACTCTAAATGCCCAATTGCTTTTTTCATTGAATCTTGTGCATCATCTAATATTAAAGAAACCTCTTCGTTCATACTTTTTATTTTGGTGGGCAAATCTAACATAATGAAATGAATCACAAAAAAAAGCCTCATAAATTGAGGCCTAATATATTTTCTAATTTTTTTCGTTTCGGTCGACTATTGTTCTCTCTTTATTTGTAATTAAAGTTACAACGTGTTTAATTTTTCTTCCGAAAGTATATTCTTCATCATTAGCATCCTTAATACCTTTACGTGAATCACGGCTAGTGATTTGCAGAAAGAATACTCCGAAAAAAAATAACCCAATTTGTGATAAAATAATTGTTGTAACGCCTAAAGGTAATGCTATATAGGTGAGAAAGATAAAGACAATTGCCGATGAACCAATTAACCAAGTTATAACCTTGTGACTTAACCCTCTATCAAGCAGTATGTGATGTAAGTGATTTCTATCTGGGAAAAAAGGAGATCTGCCGTGTAAAATTCTTATAGCAAAAACTCTAAGTGTATCTAATAATGGCATAATTAATATTCCAAAACCTAATGCAGGTGACGCAGTAACGCTAAACACTTTTGAGCTAGTAGCAGTTTCAATAAAATGAATTACTAAAATTGCATTAACCACACCACATAACATAGAACCTGTATCTCCCATAAATATTTTTGCAGGTGCGTAATTGAAAATTAGAAAAGCACAAAGTGATGCGGCAAATGTAAAGCCTATCATAGCATAAGCCTCCTCTCCGTTCATAAAAAAAAACCAAGCAAATACAGAAGAGGTGATAATACTAATTGTTGCTGCTAACCCATCTATCCCATCAATTAAATTATATGCATTCATAATAACAATGATGGTAAACATTGAAAGTATGTAGCTTATTGGCCCATTCAAAGAATGAATTCCTAAGAATCCGTGCATATTTGTTAATACCAAGTTTGCTTTAAACACCAAAATAGCAGAAACTAAAACTTGTCCAAAGAATTTTTTGTGGGGGGATAAAACCATTACATCATCCTTAATTCCAAAAAAGAATACTACAACAAAAGCAAGTATGTAGTACTGGTATAAATTAAACGACACAAGTTGTCCAAAAAACAACAGTCCAAAAATAAATCCAGCAAAAATTCCCACTCCACCTAGAGAAGGAATAGGTTCTTTGTGTACTTTTCGATCGTTAGGAACATCAAATAATTTCGTGTAATTGGATATTTTTATAACCTTGGGTATTGCATAAAATGTAATACAAAAAGCCAACAATCCTCCCGCTAGTAAATTTTCAATCATAATTTAAAATTTAGGTCTTGGTGTTTTTGCTATATCAATGAGAGGTTAAACAAAAATAGGGGAAAGTTTGAACGAATGAAAATTTTTCTTGTGTGTTAAGAAAACTTAATATATGCTATTACATTAAAATTTAGTTATAAAACAAAACTATTTAACCCTTTATTTTGCCAAAGAAAAATACCAATAATGGCAGATATTAACAGTTTAAAAGAGACAGCTTCACAAGTTAGAAGAGATATTGTTAGAATGGTTCACGCTGTTCAAAGTGGTCATCCTGGAGGTTCTTTAGGTTGCACAGATTATTTAGTTGCCTTGTATTTTTCTGAAATGAATCACAATACAAAATTTTCAATGGATGGATTTGGCGAAGATTTATTTTTTCTCTCAAATGGTCATATATCTCCATTGATGTATTCTGTTTTAGCTAGAGTTGGTTATTTTGAAGCAAAGGAGTTGAATACTTTTAGAAAGCTAAATACACGATTACAAGGTCATCCAACAACACATGAAGGTTTACCAGGCATTCGTATATCAAGTGGTTCACTTGGTCAAGGAATGAGTGTTGCAATTGGTGCTGCTCTTACAAAAAAGCTTAACAATGATAACAACCTAATTTTTTCGTTGCACGGTGATGGAGAACTACAAGAAGGTCAAAATTGGGAAGCAATAATGTTTGCAGCACATAAAAAAGTAGATAATTTAATTGCAGCAGTAGATTATAATGGTCAGCAAATAGATGGTTCAACAGAAACTGTAATGAGTTTAGGAAATCTTAGAGCTAAGTTTGAAGCATTTGGCTGGGAGGTTTTAGATGTAGAAAAAGGGAATAATATGGAAGATATTATTGCTGGTATTAGGAAAGCAAAAACACTTACAAGTAACGGTAAACCAGTTTGCATTTTGCTTAAAACAAAGATGGGTAAAGGCATTGATTTTATGGAAGTTGGACACGAATGGCACGGCATTGCTCCAAATGATGAACAACTAGCCAATGCACTTTCTCAATTGCCTGAAACCCTTGGTGATTATTAATTATGATAAAATTCAACAGTATAATACTATAAATTCGCAGCCATTCAAAAAAGAATATGAAGCCAATACAAATGGTAGATACTAAAACACAGTATCTCAAAATAAAAAATAAAGTTGATGCTGCTATTTTAGAAGTGCTCGATAGTGCTGCTTACATTAATGGCAAAGCAGTTGTAGAATTTACCAATAATTTAAATAACTATGTTGGCAGCAAACACACCATTCCTTGTGCCAATGGAACAGATGCATTGCAAATTGCAATGATGGCTTTGGGTTTGCAACCAGGTGATGAAGTTATTACACCTTCGTTTACTTACATTGCAACAACAGAAGTAGTTGCTTTGTTAAAATTAACGCCCGTTTTTGCTGAAGTTAATAAAGACACTTTTTGTATAGAACCTGCATCCATAAAGGCTTTGATTACACCAAAAACAAAAGCTATTGTACCTGTTCATTTGTATGGACATGCTGCACCTATGGAAGAAATTATGTCAATTGCTAAAGAACATAATTTATTTGTGATAGAAGATAATGCACAAGCTATTGGTTGCGATTACACTTTTAGCGATGGCACAAAAAAGAAAACTGGAAGCATTGGGCATATTGGTTGCACCTCATTTTATCCAAGCAAAAACCTTGGTGCTTACGGCGATGGAGGAGCAATTTTTACAAATGATGATACCCTTGCAGCAGCAATGAAAAAAATTGCCAATCACGGACAAAGTGTAAGATATTATCACGATGTAGTGGGTTGCAATAGCAGATTAGATTCTATTCAAGCAGCTATTTTAAATATTAAAATAGCTCATTTAGATGAATATAATGTAGCACGTCAAAACGCTGCAAGCCACTACAATAAAGCGTTTGCAAACAATCCAAAAATTAAAACGCCTTTTGTTGCTGCTTATTCAAATCACGTATATCATCAATATACTTTACAATTAACAGGTGTTGATAGAGATGGATTAATTACACATTTAACCGAAAAGAAAATTCCTGCAATGATTTATTATCCTGTGCCGGGGCATAAACAAAAAATGTTCGACAGTTTTGGAATTGGTAATGTTGATTTACCTGTCACAGATGAATTAACAACAAAAGTTATTTCGCTGCCAATTCATACAGAGCTTGATGAGGAGCAGTTGAATTATATAACAAGTGAAGTATTAAATTATTTGAACAACTGAGTTACTGATGATACTGATTTTGTCAAATCTTAACAAATCATAATCATCATAAAAATCTGCGTTCTATTTTAAATAAATTATTAAACAAAAGCAATAACGCTGCGACTTTGCTCCTTTGCGTATTTGCGTGAAATCAAAAAATGGCTTATGAAAATTGCAGTAGTTGGAACAGGGTATGTAGGATTAGTTTCAGGAACTTGTTTTGCTGAAACAGGAAATCAAGTTACTTGTATTGATATCGACATCAATAAAGTAAACAAATTATCAAATGGTGAAATCACCATTTATGAACCAGGTTTAGAGAAAATATTTCTTCGTAATACCAAAGAAGGAAGGCTAAAATTTACTACCAGTTTAGAAGAAGGGATTAAGGATGCTAAGATTATTTTCTTAGCATTACCAACACCTCCTGGGGCTGATGGAAGTGCTGATTTGAAATATGTTTTAGGCGTTGCAAAACAATTAGGAACAATTTTAAAAGATGGCGATTATAAAGTAATTGTTGATAAAAGTACCGTGCCAGTTGGAACGGCAGATAAAGTTAGAAAAGCCATTATTGAAGCATCAAACAATACTTTAGTTTGTGGAGATGATGGACAATTTGAAGTGGTTAGTAATCCTGAATTTTTGCGTGAAGGCGTTGCTGTTGATGACTTTATGAAACCCGATAGAGTGGTAATTGGTGCTAATAGCGAAAAAGCAAAAAAGGTAATGGGCGATTTGTATGCACCATTTGTACGCCAAGGAAATCCAATAATCTTTATGGATGAAAAAAGTGCAGAATTAACTAAGTATGCTGCTAACTCTTTTCTTGCAACAAAGATTTCTTTTATGAATGAAATTGCACAATTGTGCGAAAGATTAGATGCCAATGTTGATATGGTTCGCAAAGGAATTGGCAGTGATGATAGAATTGGAAAAAGATTTTTATTCCCAGGTATTGGTTATGGAGGAAGTTGCTTTCCTAAAGATGTGCAAGCGTTAATTATGAGTAGCGATGAAGTAGGTTACGATTTTAAAATATTAAAAGCGGTTGAAGATGTAAATGAAAAACAAAAACTACATCTGATGCCTAAAATCAATAAATATTTTAAAGGCGATTTGCAAGGGAAGCATTTTGCATTATGGGGTTTGGCTTTTAAACCAAATACTGATGACATTCGTGAAGCACCAGCTTTATATGTAATTGATGCTTTAACTGCTGCAGGTGCTACTGTTACTGCATTTGACCCAGAAGCAATGTCAAATATTAAGAATCAAATTGGTGATAAAATTAATTATGCAAGTAATCAATACGAAGCATTGCAAAATGCCGATGCATTAATTATTGCTACTGAGTGGAACGAGTTTAGAACACCAGAATTTGATAAAATAGAATCAGCTTTAAAAAACAAAACCATTTTTGATGGCAGAAATTTATTTGATGTTGAGGAAATGAAAGAGAAAGGTTACCACTATGCAAGCATTGGCAGATAAGCATTTATTTTTTATAGTAATTTTTATTAGATAGTCTCATATAAATAATAGCAGCAATTTTATTGCTGCTATTATTCTTTATACTCACAAATCATAATAACACGTATTTTCATCCCACAAAAAACAGCTTGCAAATGAAACATTACAGCATTCAAGAAATTAATGCCAAGTTAAATGGTGTCTTAATAGGAAATACTACAACAGTAATTACAGGTCCAGAACAATTAGAATATGCCACTAATGAACAAATTACTTTTATTGGCAATAGAAAATATGTAAAACTTTGGGAAACTTCAAAGGCTTGTGCTGCCATCATTAATAACGACATTGAACTTGAACCAGGTAATAATAGAGCATTAATAAAGGTTAAGAATGCGGATGTTGCAATGGCAGAATTACTTGAATTGTTTATTCCTGAAACACCAGTATTTGAAGAAGATATTCATTCAACAGCAGTAATTCACGCCACTATAATAATGGGTAAAGGATGCAAGATTGGTGCAGGTTGTTATGTTGGCAAGAATGTTAAACTAGGTGATGGCGTTACTTTGTATCCAAACACAACAATACTAGACAATACAACAATTGGTAATCATTCGACAATTTGGAGTGGAACAGTTATTAGAGAAAGATGTGTTGTAGGTAGTTATTGTATCATCCATCCAAACGTTACTATTGGTGCAGATGGATTTGGGTTTAGACCAAGCCCTGATGGAAAAGGATTATTGAAAATACCGCATATTGGTAATGTAATAATTGGCAATGGTGTGGAAATTGGTTCTAGCACTTGCATTGACAGGGGTAAATTTAGTGCAACAGTTGTAGGTGATGGCTGCAAGATTGATAACCTTGTTCAAATTGGTCATAACAGCAAAATGGGCCGTTGTTGTATTATGGCTGGCAGCAGTGGATTAGCTGGTTCTGTAACACTTGGCAATGGTGTAATAATTGGTGGAGGAGCTTGCATTAGCGACCACGTTACACTTGGAAATGGTGTGCAAGTTGGTGGTTGTAGTGGCGTAATTAATAATGCAGAAGATGGTAAAAAATTAATGGGTTACCCTGCTGTTGATGCAAGGGAACAAATGAAGCAATGGGTAGTTTTAAGAAAGCTGGCAAGAGATTCAAAATAAATCTATAAAATAAAAAAAGGCTGTTATCGATTAAGAAGACAGCCTTTTTTATTAAAATTTATAGCGAATTAAGCAACTGCTTGTTTTACTAAATCAGCGGCTTCGCTAAGTAAAATTGCACTTTGTACTTTTAATCCACTTTCATCAATTAATTTTTTAGCTTCAACAGCATTTGTTCCTTGTAGTCTAACTATAATTGGAATATTGATATTTCCAAGTTTGTTAAATGCCTCAATAACTCCAGCAGCAACTCTATCGCAACGAACAATTCCACCAAAAATGTTAATCAAAATTGCTTTTACATTAGGATCTTTCATAATGATTCTAAATCCAGCTTCAACAGTTTGAGCATTTGCACTACCGCCAACGTCTAAGAAATTAGCAGGTTCTCCACCAGCCAATTTGATCATATCCATTGTAGCCATTGCCAGGCCAGCACCATTTACCATACAACCAACATTACCATCCAACTTAACAAAGTTTAAATTAAATTCTCCAGCTTCAACTTCTGTAGGATCTTCTTCTGTAACATCACGTAATGCAGCAACATCAGGCTTTCTGATTAGAGCATTATCGTCAATATTCATCTTGCAATCAACTGCAATTATTTTATCATCACTTGTTTTGAATAAAGGATTAATTTCAAGCATTCCACAATCTAGGCCAACATAAGCATTGTAAAGATTTGTAACAAACTTTACGCAATTTTTCATTGCTTCTCCACTTAACCCTAAGTTAAAAGCAATTTTACGTGCCTGAAAACCTTGAACGCCACCACTTGGGTGAATCCACTCTTTAAATATTTTTTCTGGGGTGTTGTGTGCAACCTCTTCAATATCCATACCACCTTCAGTAGAATACATAATAACATTTTGACCTTTAGCTCTATCTAATAAAATAGACAAATAAAGTTCTTTTTGTTTATTTGGTCCATCATAATAAACATCTTGAGCAACAAGAATTTTGTTTACTTTTTTACCTGCAGGGCCAGTTTGAATTGTTACCAAAGTGCCTCCTAGAATACCTTCAGCAAAACTTTTGATATCGTCAGCAGATTTACCAACTTTAACACCGTTCATTCCAGTTTCGTTCACTTTTCCTTTACCTCTTCCACCAGCGTGAATTTGTGCCTTAACAACAGCAAATTTGTTATTGGTTTCAGCAGCAATTTTTGTATATGCTTCAACAGCAGCTTCAACGGTTTCAACAGCTACCCCTTCTTGAACAGGAACATTATACTTTTTTAAAAGTTCTTTTGCTTGATATTCGTGCAGATTCATAGTTAATTTTTTTGCGTCGCGAAGATAAGGGTTGAGTATATAATTGATTTATTTAATTAGTGGAAACGATCTAGGTTCCAATCTCTTTTTCAATAGAAAATATAATTCAGTATTATAAAATTGAAACAAGTTTTGGCTGTTATTGCAGCAAATCTTAAAATCTTAACTATTTTTTACAATTTGCTTATGTAATATTGTGGTATAAAGAATCGTTTATTAAACAATAATATTTTTAATGAATAGCATTATCATAGACAGAAATTTTGAGAAAGAAAAAAATCTTAAAGCACTAGGCATCACATTACTGGTTTGTCTTTTATTATTTTTATTTTTTTTATTGACAAGATGGAGTTTGCCGACCATTCCACCTCCTATTGCAGATGAAGGGATAGAAGTTAATTTAGGTAACAGTGAAACTGGTTTAGGTAACATTGCTCCACAAGCACCAGGAGAACCTGCACAAGAACAAAATAGTAACCCAGCTCCTGCAACGCAACAAAATACACAAGAAAATAATGTTGATGATAAAGGTGATGAGCCTATTAGTAGCACACCTGTTAAAACAGTTGTTCCTGTTGTTAAACCTGTTGCACCAACGATAAAAGCACCAATAAAACCAGTTGTAAATCCAACGCCAAAAGTACAAACCCCCAAAGCTGTTTTTGGTGGTGGTACAAAGAATAATACAGGTGGTAATAAAAGTGATAGCTATAATGGAGTGAAAAACCAAGGAGTTGCAGGTGGCAAAGGTGATCAAGGACATCCTAATGGAAATCCAAATAGCGATAGTTACAATGGAAATAATTCTAGTGTCAATGGTGGCATAAGAATAAAAAGTGGTTTAACAAATAGACATATTACAACTATGCCAAAGTTTGAAGATGATTTTAATGAAAACGCAAAAGTTGCTGTTGACATTACAGTTGATGCAAATGGCAAAGTAACATCGGCAACTGTAAACCCTAAAGGAACCACAACAACCAATCCAAACAACAGACAAATTGCTATTAAAAAAGCTTATCAAATAAAGTTCAATTCAAGTAGTGAGGAACAAACTGGCACTATTGTATTTGACTTAAAGGTTAATTAATGACCTATTCTCAAACACTGGATTATTTATTTAGTCGTCTGCCAATGTTTAGCAGGGTTGGTGCTGCTGCATACAAAGCAGATCTAACCAATACTATTGCTTTATGCAGTGCTATTAACAATCCTCAAACAACATTCAAAAGCATTCATATTGCTGGCACAAATGGCAAAGGAAGTACCAGTCATTTATTGGCATCTATTTTTCAAACTGCTGGATATAAAACTGGGCTTTACACCTCTCCTCATTTAAAAGATTTTAGAGAACGAATTAAAGTTGATGGAATAATGTGTGATGAAGATTTTGTAGTAGGTTTTATTGAAAAAATGAAACCTTTAATTGAAGTCATTAATCCTTCTTTTTTTGAGCTAACAGTTGCGATGGCATTTGAATATTTTGCTAATAAAAATATTGATATAGCTATTATAGAAACTGGATTAGGTGGGCGATTAGATAGCACCAATATCATTCATCCAGAACTTTCTATTATTACAAATATTGGCTTAGACCACATTAATATATTAGGCGATACTTTAGAAAAAATTGCCTATGAAAAAGCAGGAATCATTAAACAAAATACACCTGTTGTAATTGGAGAATACTTGACAGCAACCAAACAAGTTTTTATTAATAAAGCAGCTCAAGAAAATGCTTCTATCTTTTTTGCACAAGATATTTACACTGTAACTAATCATTTATATCAGCATCAACAATTAGATATTTTAGTTAAAAGAAATGATGAAAATATTGAGAAAATATATTCATTAGATTTAACAGGCATCTATCAAACAAAAAACATTGTTACTGTTTTAGAAGCTTGCCATCAATTAAAAAAAATGGGATGGAAAATTGATGATTCCATAGTTGCAAAAGCAGTTTCTCAATCAAAAAAACTTACAGGTCTAAATGGTCGTTGGCAGTGCATTCAAGAGAATCCAGCAGTTATTTTAGATGTTGGTCATAATGTTGATGGTGTATCTCAAATTATAGAACAACTAAAAAATACGAGTTACCAAAACCTGCACATCATTATAGGAATGGTGAAGGATAAAGATATAGATGCTGTATTAGAAATTTTGCCAAAAAATGCCCGCTATTATTTTACAAAAGCACAAATAGAAAGAGCAATGAATGAAGTAGATTTAGCTAATTTGGCAAAGGAATTTCAACTTAATGGGAACATCTTCTACAATGTAAACAGAGCTTTACAACAAGCAAAAGAAAACGCAGATATAAAAGATTTAATTCTTGTTTGTGGAAGTGTTTTTTTAGTTGGAGAAGTGGATTATTAATCAAATAAAATGCAAACAGAATATATTATTGTTGGTCAAGGAATTTGTGGCACTTTTTTAAGCTACTATCTTACAAAAAAAGGAATTCAACATATTATTATTGATGAATCAAAACCACAAACTGCAAGTAAGGTTGCAAGTGGTGTTATTAATCCAATTACTGGCAGACGTTTGGTTAGGACTTGGATGATTGAAGAAGTGATGCCCTTTGCTGTAGCTGCTTATAGAGAACTCGAAAAAGAACTAAACTGCAATTTAATAAGGCAAACCAATATCATCGATTTTCATACAACGCCACAAATGAAATTGGCTTTTGATGAAAGATTGCCTCAAGAACAAGAATATTTATCTGTTGTAGATAATCAACAGCAATTTGATAAGTATTTCAACTATTATTTTGGTGCAGGAGAAATAAATCCTTGTTGGTTAATTGATATAAATATTTTAATGAGCGAATGGAGAAAAAAACTGACCACAGAAAACACTTTATCAGACGAATATTTTAGTGTGGAAAATTTAGAAATCCACGAATTAGGTGTTACTTACAAAAACATCAATGCAAAAAAAATTATCTTTTGTGATGGCGTTTCTGGAACAGATAATCCTTGGTTTAAACTACTACCCTATGCACCAAATAAAGGCGAAGTTTTAATTGTTGAAATTGATGATTTGCCAAGAAATAATATTTACAAAACAAATCTCAGCATAGTTCCTTGGAAAGAAAATTTGTTTTGGGTTGGCAGCACTTATGAATGGAAATTTGAACATCCTAATCCCACAGATATATTTAGGGAAAAAACAGAAATTTTATTGAATCAATGGCTGAAAGTTCCATTTAAAGTTATAAACCATTTATCAAGTGTTAGACCAGCAAACATTGAACGCAGGCCATTTGTTGGCTTTCATCCACTGCACCCACAAATTGGAATATTAAATGGAATGGGAACAAAAGGTTGTTCGCTTGCACCATACTTTGCAAATGAGTTTGTAGAACATCTTACCGATAACACTAATATCAATCCAAGTGTTGATATTAAAAGATTCGCAAAAATTTTATCCAAATAAAAAAGCCGATGCAAGTGCATC
>JANYEB010000158.1 GCA_025363355.1 Chitinophagaceae bacterium
TATCCATACTAGACCATTCTTGTTTTGGAAAAGGCTTTGTTTTTTCATAAACATCTAGTGTGGTGCAAGATGCTATTGATGCAATAAAAAGAATGAATAGTAGTTTCCTCATATTGCAAATGTATTAATTGGTTTCAGCAAACAAAAAAGCATTTAACTTATTTGTTAAATGCTTTTAATATTATATGTTTTCAATTCGTTATTAATTACTAAATCTAATACCCAATGTATAAGGATATTGCTGCAAGCCAGTACTTTCTTTGTATAATGAGTTAAGGCTATAGCTACCATAAAGTTTCACCTGACCCAAACCAAGTTCTCCAACAATGGCTAAACGAAATGGTTGTAAATCAAAGTTGCCATTGATTTTTTGTTTACCACGTTCTGCACTAATTTGTTTATTACGACTGCTGATTAAATATCCTGCACTAATACCTGCACTAATACTTAAACTTTTTTTGTTTTCAGGCATTGGAGTAAAGCTCACCATAAAAGGCACTGTAATGTAACCTGCATACAGCTTGTTTTTTGAGAAGCTAACAGAGTCGTTAAATATATAATTGATGGGATCTTTTCTAAAGCTTGTGCTACGTTCAAATCTGTAGTTATACATTTCTAAACCTAGCCCATATTTTAAATTTATTTTATGTTTAATGACGTTCATCTTTTGCATAAAAAACCAAATGTTTACATTAGATGATTTACCATTAATTAAGTTCATACCATTCTGATTAACTTGACCTCTGTTTGTTGTTGCAAAGTAGCTGCCAGCTTGAGCTGTAGCATAATTGGTTTGATCTCTAAAGTTAGCAAAACCTAAATCAAAAATCCACCAGTTTGTACTAACATTAGGATTCTTTTTTTTGCTACTGTTACCATTGTTTATTTTAATATCTAAAAGGTCATCTGTACCAACAGAAATCGAAACAGACCTCTTTGTTTTGCTTGTATCACTTACTTGTGAATTGCTTTTTTTTACAATGACATAATTGCCCACTTTAATAGTGTCTGAATTGTTTGTTATTGAGCTATCAACTTGTGCAAATATTGCTGACATAGTTGTTATAGCCACTAATGTTAGTAGAATCTTTTTCATACTTATTTTTTTTGATTAATTGTTTTATAATGTTACTGCAAATAACTTCTTAGAATCGGTATCGTCATTTTCATTTGGAGTAATAACTTTCATTGCTTTTTTAAAGATGCCTATCAGTTTAGATGCCTTAATTTTTTTTCCAACTACAAGTATTGATTTGCTGTTTTCATCGTCGCCATCAAGAGATTTATAAACAACTTGTTTGGCTGTATAATTATTTGAGTTTTGTATGCCATCAGTTGTATTGTTTGCTGCTAATGCTGCAGTAATATTATTGCTATTGGTGTTGCTGTTATTTACTGTTGTGTTATTTGCAACTAGGGTTTGTGTGTTGTTAACTTGTGCTTGATTATTTTGAGCAATAGTGCTTTGATTTGTTAACGGTTGTTGTATATTTTTTGTTACAGTTGCTACTAAATTATTTTCTATTTTTCGCTTTTCTGGCTGTGTATTTTTTACAATAATTGTATTACTATTTTTTACTTCTTTTGTGTTAGTAGCAACAACAATATTTTCTTTAACTATACTATTTTCTGCACTTTTATTTGTTGCAGTGGTATTGATTGAATTAACTACTTTGTTAGATTGAGTTGTGGCAATTGTTGTTGTAGTTTTTGGAGAGTTTAGGTTCCAAATAAAAGCTACAAAACCAATAAAAACAGCAGCTACAGCAACTCTTTGTAAATAAAAAATAATTGGTTTTCTTTCTTTTTTATATAATTCTTCTTTATTTGGATGTTGTATTATTTCTAACGAAAGAACAGTGTTTTTTAGTGTAGTAAAAGTTGATTGTAAAGTTGGATGTTGAAGAACAAAAGTTTCAACAGATTGTTTTTCTTGGTTTGATAATTCATCATCAACATACAACAAAAATTTTTCTTCGTAGTTATTAAACCCAATTGAATTTTCCTCAAATTTTAATAAAGAAGATACATCGCCAAAAGAAACATCTTCGAGTTGTAGTTTAGTATTTAATAAATCATCAAATTCTTGCTTGATATCTAAATGTAATTCAAGAAAAGTATCTACTTCTTGTTCAAGTTCAGCAGATAATTCTCCATCAATGTAAAGGAGTAAAAATTCTTGATAATTATTTCTATTGATGTTCATTTTATAATACATTTTCTTTACTCACTAAATAGTCCTTCAAAATAATTCTAGCTCTATGTAAATAAACTTTTACTTGACTTTCTTTTAATCCTGTGATTTTGCCAATTTCATCATAACTATAACCTTCATAATCCTTCAACATAACTAAACTTCTTTGCGTTTCATTTAATCTGTTAATGGCTTGCATTAATGTTTTGTGTAATTGATTGCTTTGCTGGTATCCAACCTTTGTCTCTTCGCTAAATTCTTCTTTAAGTTGTATTCTTTTATTCTTTCTAATATGGTCAATCATTTGATTGTATGCCACAGTAAAAAGAAAAGCTTTGCATTTGTCTGCTCCTACATTTTCTCTATTACGCCAGAGTTTTTCAAACGCTGTTTGCACAACATCTCTAGAATCTTCTTCGTGTTTAAGATTCTTAACAATAAATCTAAATACATTATCAGCATATTGATTTACACAGTTATTGTATTCTTTTTCTGTCATTGCGTAGTTAGATAATTAGTTGCCTTGTGTTGTGATACGTTTATCTTTCTGTTTTGTTACAGCCTGAAATAAAAAATCCTGCATAAAGCAGGATGCGGTTAAATGAAATAGTAGTTTATGCTGCCACAATAAATCTGTTAAGTGGATTCATAAAGAAATTACTTTCTGTTTTCTTCTGTTTCTCTGGGCAACCTTGCTGGTTATTACATTCCTTTTTTTCTGGAATATTACTATTCATTTTTAGAGAAATAATTGCAACTGATACGAGAATAAAGCAAACAAAAAGAACAAGTATATTATTACGTTTCATAAACAGTAGTTTTTGTGTTAGACGAAACTATTGACTTTTTGTTACAACTTTCATAAATAAAAGTTAAATAAATGTGAATATTTACTCATCTTTCTTTCTTAAACTATCTTTTTGTAATTGTTTTTTCAGTTTATACTGTTCAAAAGATTTTTGAATAGTATATCCAAACTCAATATCGTTTACTGTTTGCAAAAACTCGTAACTTGGTCTATATTCATTCATAAAACTATCCAATTGTGGTTGTTGTAGCTTGGTTAATTTTCTAACAAAAGCTTTGCTGAATCTATAGTCTATGTATTTGTCTTGCTCCTGCTGCAACAATCTTTTTTGCAAAGCAGCCAGACTTCTATTTCGTTTAAACCTAAAAATATTAATAAATTCATCCAAATCAAATCCAACAGAAAGCCCACCTGGAGAATATGTTCTATTATTACTTAATGATATGCCGGGTTTTTTGAAATTAAAAATTTTAGCATATTCTTTTCTGTTTTCAATAGAATCTAGTCTATAGTTTTTGCTTCTTACCCTTACTTCTGGTAAATCTCCAACCCTAAGATGAATCATGATATTAAACTGTTCTGGATTAACAATGGTATCAACAGAATATTTCATTGTTGTTTTACCCAGCATACTAAACCAAATACTATCTGTCCATCTAACAGTAATGCTATATTTGCCCAAGCTATCTGTTAAAGTGCCATTCCCCATTGTGCTTAACACAGCAACAGCTTCAATTGGTTGTCTTGCAGAAATATCATAAACAGTTCCACTAACAGTAATGTAACCCTGCTTTTTTTGTTGAGCAATAGCCGAGATTGATAGCAATAAAAAGAAAATATGTAGAAACTTTTTGAGCAATTTTTTTATTTAGGATGTAATATTAATACTACATCATTAAATAGCCAAGCCTCTACAAAGTATTAACTTTTCTTTTAGAAAAAAAGCCCAACCATTGGTTGAGCTTTTTAACAATTTAAAATTTATTAGCAATAATATAAGGTAACATTGCCCTCCAAGTAGGCCAATCGTGGGTAACATCCTCGCCCCAAATTTGTAAATCGTGCCAAATATTTTTGTCCCAAAGTACTTGACTAAATCTTCTATTAGCATCTGGATCTTCGTAGTTTCCACTACCAGTGTAAATATGTATATGATGGCTTGCTTTAATTTTTTCGTAGTACCAAGCATCAGTTAAATTAGGAATATAATGTTGTGGGCTATTAAAGTAAACCTGATCATCCCAAAAGCCTTTGGTGTATTCGCTTAAATCGTAAACACCACTCATTGCAATAACACCATTAATAATATCTGGTCGTTTTAAAAATAAATTCATCGAATGTAATGCACCAAAACTAGCACCACAAGTGTAAATCATTGTATCTTGACTAGTATTGTTTCTTATAAAAGGAATTACTTCGTTAAATACATATTCGTTAAATTGGTTTTGACGAATGGCTTTGTGCGAAGGCTCCATTTTATTGTTTAACCAGCTTTCGTTGTTAATGCTATCAATACTAAAAACTTTCATTTTACCACTATCTATAAATGGGGCTAAGGCATCTAGCATTTGAAAACGCTCATACTCTAAATAATCAGCAGCAGCAGTAGGAATTAGTAATAAAGCAAACCCATAATTACCATAGCAAGCAATGGGCATTTCTTTGTTTAAAGATGGACTATACCAAGATGTTGTTTGTTTTTGCATATATTAATTTTGGTTGTGTGGCTAAAATAGGGAAATAGCTATAAACGGATGAAATGTTTTTTAAAAAATGAGTAAGGGAAGATGAGTACTGTTGGTTGATGTGTTTTATATAATTACCAAGAATAGAAAATATAAAAATTTATAACTACTTAACCTATTTGCACTTATAAAGCAAATATTAATTTTTCACAAACACAAAAAAAGATGTGTAATTATTTGTTTGTTTAAAATAAATCACCAATTTAGCAGAACAAATATTTTTTGTATGCTTACAAATTTTATATTCCAATCCACCAAGTACCAAGTACAAGTACCAAAAATTTTAATCTTTACAAGTTACCATTTCTTTGCAATTTTTTCTCAATACTTTTCAAGTATTCAGCACTTCTTTATAAGGTTTCTGCAAAACATTCAACATATTCTAAAAACCTTTACAAGGTTTCTTCAAACTATTACAAACATCCAAGTATTTATTATAACAACTCCCAAACTCTTGCAAAGCTTTGGGCAAATGTTTGCAAGGTATCTGCAAAACATTATAAGTATTGGGCAATTCTTTCAAACTATTCTACAATATTTTCAAAAAATAGTGCTTTTATTTTTCAAAAACATTCATTTCTTTTATATAATCTATTCATAAACAAATAAAAATCAATTTTATGCAAAAGAACATTCAAGATTTAATTAGTGAATTAAAAGACCTTAAAAAAGGTTTGCACACCCACAACACACAGTGGGCTGGTTTGCCAGTAACCGAAACAATGCTAGATACTGCTATTGCCGCATTGCAAGCCAAAGGCGATGCTATTGATAGTGCCAAAGCATTGGTATCGCAAACACAGCTTGATGGCAGAAATGCTATTGAGCAATACACTGGTTTAGCCACGCAAACAACCACACTTGCCGAGGGTTTGCACGCCAACGAACAAGGCAAGCTTGCCGACTATAATTTAGATATTGCAGTAAATAGAAAAGCAAAAACAATTCCTACAAAAGCAATGATCGAGAGCATTGTTGACGATTACGATGGTATTGGTTTTATTTTAAAAATGCAAAGCCTTGCCGAAACAGATGGTTTTGAAATCGAAAAAAGTAATGGTGTAGATAGCACCACTTTGGTTTTAGCACCACCATACACCCACCTAAAAAATATTACAAAACTTGCCTATACAGATGATGAGGTAGAAAAAGGTAAAAGATATTTTTATAGAGTGAGGGGCTATAACAGACGTGGCTATGGCGAATGGAGCGAACCTGTTAGCAGGGTGCAATAAATAAAACACAATTTAACTTCTCGAAAGTTTTAAACCTTTCGAGAAGTTTTAAAAACCAATAAACTATAAACCATACACCGAAACAAACGAAAAACTAAAACAGTGTTTGATTATATTTATTACACAGGTAAATACCTTTCGCCATTGTTGGTGTTCTTCACCATAGGTGTTAGAAAGATAAATTTGATGATGGAATATTTAGCACATTATCCATCTTTTTTTACAGCAACTATTTTAGAGTGGAAACCATTATTAAAGCTAGATAAATACAAAGAAGTTATTACTAATAGTTTGGCATTTCTTGTAAAAGAAAAAAGAGTCTAAGTGTATGGTTTTGTAATAATGAGCAATCATATACATATCATATGGCGAATAAGGAATGAACATAAACTTGCCGAAGTGCAACAATCGTTTATGAAACTTACAGCACAAATGATACTTAAAGATTTAAGAAACAATTATCCCAAAGTATTAGCACATTTTTTTGTTGATGCAAAAGATAGAAAGTATCAAATTTGGGAGCGTAATCCTTTAAGTGTTTAATTACATAGCAATGAGGTACTGTATCAAAAGCTACACTATATTCACAATAATCCTGTAAAAGCAGGGTTGTGCATACTTCCAGAAGATTATCTTTATTCATCTGCTTCATTTTATATTAATAAGTCAACAATATGGAATTTTTTAATACATTGGGAAGGCTGAGTTCGTTGGTGAAGAACACCAACAACAGCGAAAAAGCACAACCTAAGTTACTTAGGTTGTGGTTTTTAACAATTTTTACATTACTGCAATTGGGGAAATTGTTAAACGCACAATCAAGTTATAACCTTGTTGACAATTATAGTTTTGAAAATAATGTACATTGTCCTACTTCTTTAAGCGATACCAAACCACCAATGCCTTGGTATGTACCGCAAAATTATAGTGGTGTTTATGCAAATAGTTGTAGTTCTATACCTAATGCAAGTGTACCATATAATTTTTGGGGTAGTGGAATTAGTTATCAATATGCTCTTACTGGTAATGGCTATGCAGCTTTATTCTTTAGAAATTTATTTGGGAGTAATGCTAGGAATTATATACAAACAAAACTCAAGGATAGTTTGGTTTCTGGTGGTTGCTATTATATAGAATTTTTTGTAAGTCTAGCAAATTCAATGAAAGGTGGTTGTAATAATATCAGTATTGCTATTAGCAATAATATAATTTGGACAGATACCATAAATAACCCTCATGATGTTATACCCTTTAATGCACAAATTTATAATTATGGTAACCCTGTTATTACCGATACAATAAACTGGGTTAAGGTAAGTAGTGTTTATGTTGCACAAGGTGGGGAGCAGTATATTACCATTGGCAATTTTAAATACGATAATGCAACACAATACCAAACCATACAAACAAGTGGTTATGGTGGTGCTGGTTATTATGTAGATGATATACAGTTAATACCCCTAGCTATGGAGCCTGCTTATGCCAATGCTTTTGCAGGAGATGATATTACCATTGCACAAGGTGATAGTGCATTTATTGGTAGTTTAACCAATGGTATCAGCAATATTGCTTGGTATAATGCAGCAGGGCAAAAAATAGATAGTGTGGCCCCAGGTTTTTGGGTTAAACCCACAAGCAGCACTTTTTATGTGGTAGCCCAAACTGTTTGTGGTAATTATAGTACAGATACTGTTTTTGTAAATGTAAATCCTTTGCCATTAAAGTTTATAAGCTATACCCTACGGCAAGCTCAGGGAGACAAAGTAGAGAATATTTGGGTTACAGCTAATGAAGTTAATGTAAGCCATTTTAATATTTTAAGAAGTATTGATGGTGTTAATTTTAAAGTAATAGGCAAGGTTAAAGCACAAAATAAAAGTTATAATGAGTATGGTTTTACAGACAACGGTCAACTGTCAACGGTCGACGGTCGACTTTACTACAGAATTGAAAGTGTAGATTTTGATGGTAGAAAACAGTATTCAGAAATTAGAAATATAAAATTAGAAACTAAAACTGGCATTAGCTTATCCCCCAACCCTGCAAAAGAATTTGTAACTGTTGAATGTAAAGGGGCAAAAGAATTATTGATTATTGATTATTTGGGGAGAGCCATAAAACAATTTAACAATGCAACACAACCACAAACTATAAACTGTAAACAACTAACCAAGGGTTTATATGTAGTGAAAGCTACTATGGCAAATGGGCAAGTAAAAACAGAAAAATTGGTGATTGAATAAATTCATTGTTGGTGAACAACAAAGTAGAACTCTGTGAGGGGCTGTCTCTGATTTTTGAGACAGCCCCTCTTATGATTAATTGCAAACTGTAACTGGCAATCTGCCCTTTGTTTTAAATTTTCCTATTAACTACTACGTTATCGGTTGAGTAATTATTTTTATAAGTATTTTACAAAGCACCATCACACAATTATATTTGCTTTATTCAGAAAATATTAAAGAAAACATTAAATGAAAGTAGCAGTAGTTGGAGCAACTGGTTTAGTAGGCAGCAAAATGTTGCAAGTTTTAGCAGAAAGAAATTTTCCTGTAACAGAACTAATTCCTGTTGCAAGTGAAAGAAGTGTGGGCAAAGAAGTGATGTTTAAAGGCAAGGCTTATAAAGTAGTGAGTATGGAAGATGGAATTGCTGCAAAACCAGCAGTAGCTATATTTTCAGCAGGTGGAGATACCTCGAAAGAATGGGCCCCAAAGTTTGCTGCAGCAGGTATAAAAGTAATTGATAATAGTAGTGCTTGGAGAATGGATGCAACAAAAAAGTTAGTAGTACCAGAAGTAAATGCTCAGGTTTTAACCAAAGATGATTTCATCATTGCAAACCCTAATTGCTCTACCATACAGATGGTTGTTGCATTGCAGCCTTTACATTTAAAATATAAAATTAAAAGAGTAGTGGTAAGCACTTATCAAAGTGTTACTGGCACAGGTAAAAGTGCAGTTGACCAATTGATGAATGAAAGAAATGGAATTGAAGGTGCAATGGCTTATAAATATAGAATTGACTTAAACGCTATTCCACAAATTGATGTGTTTTTAGAAAATGGTTACACCAAAGAAGAGATGAAAATGGTGAAGGAAACCAATAAAATTATGGGCGATGATTCTATAAAAGTTACTGCTACAACTGTTAGAATTCCTGTAATGGGTGGGCACAGCGAAAGTGTGAATGTTGAGTTTGAAAATGATTTTGACTTAGCAGAATTGAAACAACTTTTAGCATCATCAGCAGGTATTATTGTTGAAGATGATATTGCTAATTTTATTTACCCAATGCCAATGAATGCTCACGAAAGAGACGAGGTTTTTGTTGGTAGATTAAGAAGAGATGAAACGCAAGCAAACACTTTAAATATGTGGATTGTGAGTGATAACTTACGCAAAGGAGCAGCTACCAATGCAGTGCAAATTGCTGAGTATATGATGGGGAATGGATTGCTGTAATATTTTAGAACACAGATAAAACTGATAGTACGGATGAACACCTATTTTTTACTTGATATATACAAATATTATCTGTGTAAATCTGCTTAATCCGTATGGTCAGAGTTCCATCTACTCCACTT
>JANYEB010000159.1 GCA_025363355.1 Chitinophagaceae bacterium
CCTAAAACTGTTTCAAAATTATGAACATCTTTTATTTTGAAATTATAGTTAGCAAAAGCTTCATAAGTATAATTAAAATTGCTTGCTTTTTCGCTTGCAACACTGTTGTGTTTTCCTGTAACTGTTGAACCATCGGCATTCATTGAATTGTCAACATTATTTAAACCATAGAATACAAGAGGTGTGAATGTTTTTGCATTACCATCATACTTTGTATACCCAAAACGAGAAGTTAATCTCAAATTTTTATTTACTTCATATTGCAACTCCATTTTACCATATAATTTAAAACCGTTATTGGTATTATATGTGTTTTCAAGTTTTGTTAATGGATTGAAAATTTCTGATAATAACAAAGTGCTAAAACCATATTTACCAACTGTGTTTGTAACAGTATTGTTTACAGAAACTGTTGGGTCAAAATTTACAGCACTACCTAAAACGCTATTGAATGAATTTTCTGCAATGCCTTTAGAATCTAGTATTACACCAGTTGTGTTTAGTATGAATTTTAGTTTTGGCGAGATATCGAAATTTAAGTTTGCGGTTAAATTACTTCTGCTAAACTTTGATTTTTCATTTCCCCCTACAATACCACCTTGATCTAAAAAACCACCAGATAAAAAGTATGTCATTTTATCGTTACCACCTTTTGCAGTAATATTGTGGGATTGCATTGATGCAGTTTTAAAAACTTGCTTTTGCCAATCGGTACCAACACCAACTTTTGATAAATCAGAAAAAATAATATTGCCACCAGCCAATGTACTTCCTTCATTTATCATTGCAGCATATTCAGATGCATTCAATACACCAAGGGTATTAATTACTTCCTGTACACCATAATTTGAATTAACATTGATTTCAACTTTTTGATTTTTTCTGCCAGTTTTTGTAGTAACAACGATAACGCCATTACCCCCTTTAACCCCATAAATAGCTGTTGAAGCAGCATCTTTTAATACACTGATAGATTCAATATCAGATGCATTAATAGAATTTAAATCTGTAAGAGATTGTGGTGTTCCATCAATAATTACAACAGGGTCTGTTCCTGAAAAAGAAGGAATACCACGAATTAAAACCGTAGGTTTTGATCCTGGAGAACCGCTTTGAATTACATTAACACCAGATGCTCTACCTTGTAAAGCCTCTTCTGTTCTAACTGGTTTCAATTTTTCAATATCTGCACTTTTAATAGTAGAAATTGCTCCAGAAACTTTGGTTACTTTTTGTGTGCCATAACCAACAACTATAATATCGTCTAAAGCTTTTGAAGCTTCTTCTAAACTAATTGTAATGTTTTCTCCTTTTGAAACAGAATAGCGTTGAGAAGTCATTCCAACATAGGAAATTACCAACACGCTTCCTTTAGGTGCTGAAATTGAGAAATTACCACTTGCATCTGTTTGAGCAGATTTGGTAGTTTTCTCAATATTAATTGTTGCTCCAACCAAGGCTTCCCCAGTTGCTTTGTTTTTTACTTTACCAGTAATGGCAATGTTTTGGGCTATTGTGTAATTGAGAAATCCTCCCAAAAAAAACATTAGACCCAGTAACTTAATTTTTAATCTCATAGTGCAATCGTTTTTTGTGTTAATAATTATTGTGTTTTCTTGTGTGTTTAATTTTTTATTGTTTAGTTAATAGTTATGTTATAAGTGTTTTGTTACTTAACATCTATGTTTTGTTACTTAGCAAGTATGTTTTGTTACTTAGCAAGTATGTTTTGTTAGATAACAAGGATGTTATGTTACTCAACAAGTATGTTTTGTTAGATAACAAGGATGTTATGTTACTCAACAAGTATGTTTTGTTAGATAACACGTATGTTTTGTTGCCCAACACGTATGTTCTACCAAATTACAGCACTAGCGTTTTAGAACTAGTGCCATATTAAAAAATAAGTTTAGTCAATTACAACTGTACTTGACTTTGTAAATGGTCCATCTTTTAAAACCAAGAAATAAACTCCTTTATTCATATTGGCTGTATTTATAGAGATATTACTATTTGAATGTTGGTTGCTGATAGTAATTGATTTTACAACTCTTCCTAAATTATCAGTCAATTCTAAACTTGCTACTTTATTTGTAATTGTTTCTAAAGCAACGTTTATATTATTTTTTGAAGGATTAGGATAGAAAGAGAATCCTACTGTTCCTTTTTCAGAAAAATAGACAGATTGAACTGAAGAGTAATTGAACTTACCATTGTTATCAATTTGTTTTAAGCGATAATAGTTAGTTCCTTTAGTTGGATTTTTATCTGTAGCTGTATAATTTGCTGTAGCAGTAGTAGTGCCATTTCCTTTTACAAATTGAATTTGCTCCCAATTTTTGGCATCATTGCTATGCTCAATAACAAAACCAGCATTATTTGTTTCAGACAAAGTAATCCAATTTAACAAGCTAGTATTTTCTTTTTTAGAGACAGTAAATTGACTAAGATTGGTAGCTAAAACACCTGTTGACCAGAAGTAAACATTATCTATATAAACCGTGCTGCTAGATGATACAAATAACATTTGTGCTAGGTGAGCTTTGGTTGTTAATCCTGTAAATGCAGTCATAGGTATATCATAACTTACCCAAGTGCTAAACGCAGGTGGGTTGCAAGTATATTCAAACTCAACATCATCTCCACCACCATAAGTTCCATTGGCACCAAAATCAACTAACTTAATTTTAAATGAAGTAGCATTTGGTGTCCAAATATCAACATGATAAAACTGAGCATTTGTAACATTAATAGTTGGTGCAGTAAATTCAACACCAGCATAAACTAAGTTGGTATACTTTTTTGTATCGTTACCAACAATTTGCACATCTGCAACATCTGCCTGATCCCAAACTGCAGACCAAGTATCTACAGGATTGTTCGTGTAAGCATTACTGTAAAGCGAAATAACATTTGCAGGAAGTTTGGTAGGAGTAGGGGCAGCAGTTGTTGGTGAACTTGCTAATCCTGAATTTACTGTAAACATTGTAGATTTTGTTCCAGCAGTAAAACCTCCAGCAGCAGCTTGAGTAGCTTTGATGGTTGTGTTGCCAACACTTAAAATAGTGATGGTGCTTCCAGTTACAGTTGCAACAGCAGGATTGCTACTTGTATAGGTAAATGCACCTGTGCTATTGCTTGCTGGTGCTGTAATTGTAAAAGCTGGGTTGCCTACATTTTTACTAGGTATTGTAAAGTTTGTTATTGTTGGCGTTGTAGCTGATTTATAAAAATAAATATTATCTAAATAAACAGTTGGACCAGGAGAACCTCCAAATGGTGTACTTACTAACTTAATTTGACCAACATTGTGTAAAGCAATGTTGTTGTAGGCAGACAAATCAATATCAAAACTATTCCAACCATTTAAAGTAGGAGTTAAGTTAAAAGCTTGTTCAACAGTTGGTGCAGGGCTAGTATTAATTAGCGATACTTCAAAAGCAGTGCAGTTACTAGTCCATAAATCAATGTGAAGTTTAGTCATATTTGATACATCTAAACCTCTTATTAATTGAATACCTTGATAGTTAAAATTGCTATATTTTATAAGCGTGTCAGCACCAACATAAAATTCAGTAATTGTAGTTGTTTGTCCCCAACCTGGAAAGAAATCAGTACTATCAACATTGGTATAAACACCACTATATAAAGAAACATAGTCTGTTGAATTTCTTGCAGGGGGAGTAGCTGCTGGTGAACTTGGTTGCTGTGCATAAATTTGTAGTACAGCAAAAAATGTAAATACGAAAAGTGTGTAGATTTTTTTCATTTGGCTAATTTTTGATTAAGACTTTTTATTGTGATTTGCTTGAAACAACAATCGTTTGCGATGGTGTAAAATTATATCGTATTCTAAAACTTATGTTGCATTTGTATACATCAATAATACATCATAAATATTTTTAATTACTGATAATCAAACAATTTAAATCATAACATTGCTACATCAGGCTTTAATTTATTTTTTTTGATATTATTTAGAAAATCACTCCCACAAATAAATGCAGGAGTGATATCTTTTTTTAACCACAAAAACAAACTATTCAATAATCAATTTCTTGCTTTGTGTTCCTTCGTTTGTTAAAACACTTACAAGATAGAATCCTTTGCTTAAATTTCTAATATCAATATTATTACTACCAATACTAAGAGCTTGAGTTTTTACTCTTTTGCCATATAGATCAGTAATAGTAATTTGTCCATCACCAATAACTTTATCCATATTAATACTAATAGTATTTTTTGCAGGATTTGGGAACATTGTGAAAGGTGTTATCTCAGATTGAGTATTAGTTGAGTTGATGTTTACTCCTCTAGAAGCACAAGTGAAACCATTACCAGACATTGTTCTACTGTTAACACAACCATTTGCGTTGGTATAAGTATATTTAATACTACCAGCACCAGCTGCATTAATCGTTACTTGTCCACCAGTTGTAATACTAATTACACCTGTTGAACTCCATACACCAGCAGGAACATTTGGAGATCCTACTATTGTAAATACTTTGCCTACACAGAAACTGCCAGTTGGTGCTCCAGCTTGTGGGTTTGGCGTTCCAGGTGCATAAGTAATTGTTGGTACATTTGGTAATGCATTAACTATAATGTTATAAGTAGTAGAAGCTGAACATCCAGCAGCATTTGTAACAGTGTATTTTACTTGTCCATTGTTACCAGAGTTAACTCCTGTGTAAACACCACTTGAGTTAATCGTTCCCAAATCATTTAAACTAGTCCATACGCCACTCGGTGTTGTATTACTTAACGCAGTAGTTGCTCCTTTGCAAATACTGTTAACACCAGAAATTGAATTTGGTGCTGATTGAGGTGCAACTGTTACCAATACACTTGATGATGATATACAACCATTAGTAGCTGCAATGCTATATTTCACTGTAGCTGTTCCATTGGCGTTAGCAGTTATAATACCTGCTTGACTACTTCCTGTAACACTTGCAACAGAAGGATTGCTACTGCTCCAAGTACCATAAGGGGTTGCACTAAAGTATTTACTAGTACTATTTAATGTGCACAAAGATGTTGATGTAACTGCTGAAACACCATTTGTTATTTGTGCAACAGTTGGAGCTGCTTTAATAACCATTGTAACTGAATTGCTATTTCCATCATTAGCACAACCATCTGTTCTTGAAATTACGCAAGTAACTGCGTTGTTGTTTGCCAAAGAAGTTGTAGTATATGTATTAGAACTTCCGTTTTGAACATTAGAGCCATTAACTTTAAAATTGTAATTAGGAGAAGTTCCACCATTGGTTGGTGTAGCAGTAAAAGTGATACTCGTACCAGGGCAAACATTGTTTGCACTTGAAGTAATACTTACAGAAGGAGCTGTAACATGATTAATACAAGTATTAGCCCAGAAATAGAGATTATCCATATAAACTTTGCTACCACCAAAAGGTGTACCCACTAATTTAATTTGATTAACGTGGTTTACAATATTTGAAGGATAATTAGATAAAGCAATATCATAACTATTCCATCCACCTAAAGTTGGATTTAAAGTATATGGTACTTCTGCACCTGTTTGAGTGTTAATTAAGAAAACTTGAAAAGCTGTGCAAGTAGCAGTCCAAATATCTACGTGTAAACTTGTAGCTTCAGATGCATCAATAGTTCCAGCAAATTGAATACCTTGATAGTTTAAGTTGGTATATTTTTTTGTAGTATTACCAGTAATCATTGTATCTGCAACTTGTGTAGATTGTCCCCAATTAGGGAAGAAATCTGTTCCAGTAACATTTACATAAGCGTCACTAAATAATGAGATTACATTTAACGCTGGTTGAGTTGGTGTTGCAGCAGCTGTAATTGGTGCTGGTGGTAGTGGTGGTAAAGTAACTACTAAACTTGCAGTAGTGCTACCACTTCCATAGCTGCCAGTAGGTGCTTGTAATGCAGTAATAGTTGAAGTTCCAGCACCAACAATTGTAACAGTGCTACCACTAATAGTTGCAACACTTGTATTGCTACTTGTATAAGTAAATGCAGCTGGGCTATTACTTGTAGGAGCAGTTAATGCAAAAGGTGCTGCACCAACTAATTTAGCAGGAACACTAAAACCACTCATTACAACTGGCGTTGCTTTCCAAAAATAAATATTATCTAAATAAACAGCACTTGAGCCAAATGGTGTACCCACTAATTTGAATTGAATAATATCTGCTTTATTAATAGTTGTATAAGAAGCTAAAGAAATATCAAAACTGTTCCAACCAGATAAAGTTGGATTAAGTGTCACTTTTTGCTCCACACCACCTGCATTAATTAAATACACTTCAAAAGCTGTACAGTTTGGTGTCCATAAATCCAAATGTAGTTCAGTGAATGCAGATGCATCAACAGCACTTGCAAATTGAATACCTTGGTAGTTTAATGTTTGGTATTTTTTGGTAGTATTTCCCATTACTGAAATATTAGAAACAACAGTAGATTGACCCCAGTTAGGGAAGAAATCTGTACCACTAATATTAGTATAAACATCACTAAAAATTGATAATACATCAATTGCAGGTCTTGTAGGATCTGGAGCTGCAATTGTTGGAGGAGGATAGCTTACAGCCAAAATAGCTGAGGTACTACCAGCAGTATAACTTCCATCAGGTGCTTGATTTGCAGTGATAGTAGTATTACCTACACCAACTATAGTGACAGTATTACCAACAATAGTTGCAACTGATGTATTGCTACTAGTATAAGTAAATGCACCTGCACTATTGCTTGTAGGAGCTGTTAAACTAAATGCTGCATCACCTAAATTTTTTGCAGGTACACTGAAACCAGTAATAGTTGGTGTAGATGCTGATTTCCAGAAATAAATATTATCTAAATAAATAGTACAGCCATTATTGCCTACCAATTTGAATTGACCAATATTAGCTAAATTTATTGCTGTATAAGAAGATAAAGGAATATCAAAACTATTCCAGCCAGATAAACTTGGTGCGACAGTTACTTTTTGTTCGCCAATGCCTTGATTAATTAGATAAAAATCGAAAGAATAACAGTTTGGCGTCCAAATATCAAAATGCAAATTTTGCATACCTGCAATATTAATAGGAGTGGCAAACTCCATACCTTGATAGTTAAGATTATCATATTTCAAAGTGGCATTACCACCTATCGAAATATTGGTAAGTGTGGTAGATTGACCCCAGTTAGGATAAAAATTAGTACCACCTACACTTGTATAAGCGTCGCTGTAAACAGAAATTACATTTGACTGTAAATGAGTTGGTGCAGTAGCTGCAGTTGGTGGCGGTGGATAGCTCACTATTAAATTAGCAGTTGCACTGCCAGTTCCATAACTTCCATCGGCTGCTTGATTTGCAGTAATACTTGTAGTTCCTATTCCAACAATATGAATCGTATTGCCACTAATAGTTGCTACACTTGTATTGCTACTCGTATATGTAAATGCTCCAGCACTATTACTACTAGGGTCGGTTATATTAAAATCTGCATCGCCCACATATTTTGCAGGAATTGAAAATCCCGTGATAGTTGGAGTAGAGGCTGATTTCCAAAAATAAATATTGTCTAAATAAACAATAGTTGCAGAAGCGTGGTAAACAAAACCAGTTTCTACAAACTTAAATTGACCAATATTGCTAACAATAGTTGGTGCATAAGAACTTAAAGGAATGTCGTAGCTGTTCCAACCACTGTGGCTTGGCGTTACTGTTACTTTCTGCTCAAAATTGATAGTATTGTTAATTAAATAAAATTCAAAAGAATTTGAATTTGCAGACCACAAATCGAAATGCAAATTAGCCATTGAGGAAGCATTGATTTTGTTTGTTCCAAAATCAGTTCCTTGATAATCCAGCATATCATACTTTTTAATGGTATCTCCCGAAATAATGTAGTCGGAAACAACTGTCCCTTGTCCCCAATTGGGATTGAAATCAGTTCCAGATAAGTTGGTGTAAGCTCCACTAAATACAGAAATTACATCTGCTGCTGCGTGGGTGCTTGGTATTGGTGCAGCTGTTGGGGGTTGGGCATTTGCTCTAAATAGAATTAGAACAAGCATGGCAAGTAGAAAATTTGTTTTTTTCATTTCTTGTTTTTTTAAATGATTAAATAAAAAAATAAGACGCAAGGGCAATGCTGAAAAGCAAGGTACGGGCATCTGCAATCGTTGGCGTTTCGTTAGATATCGAAAATGCAAAATTGCAATACACCACTTCATTTTTTTG
>JANYEB010000176.1 GCA_025363355.1 Chitinophagaceae bacterium
CGCTTTTTTATTAATTTTTTTTCTTGTCATCAAATATTTTATCCTTTTCTGTCTTTAAAATTTTATCTCCTTCTTTTAAAGTTTTACTTACTAAAGAATATGGCCCAGTAACTACTTGCTCTCCATCATTAATACCAGATATAACTTGTATATAGTTTAAATCTTGGATAGCAGTTTTTACTTTTACTTTTTTTGCTGTGGTGGTGGTTGGATTATAAACAAACACCACTTCTTCTAAGTCCTCATTAACAACAGTTTTAGCGTCAGTGGCATTATTATCCATATTCTCTGGCTTGTTATCTTTAGTTGCAGCAGTTGATGGTTTGCCATCTTTTTTATCTCTTGTTGTTACTGCATTTAAAGGAACACTTAATACATTAATTTCTCGTCTTGTTTGTATTTCAGCACTAGCACTCATTCCTGGTCTAAAAGGAAAACTTCCTTTGCCCATTAAGTCTGAATAACTTTCTTTCAATAATCTTATGTGAACTTTATAATTGGTTACATCTGTTGTAGATGTTAAACCAGCTGTGGTATTAGGGTTTGCAATTTTGTAAACCAGCCCTTTGAATTTTCTATTGTTATAGGCATCTACAGAAATTAAAGCAGTATCACCAATTTTTACTTTTGGAATATCATTCTCTCCAACATCAACTTGTGCCACAATACTATTCATATCAGCAATACGCATCATTTCTGTACCCACATTAAAACTATTACCAGCAACACGTTCCCCTTTCTTAATACTTAACAAACTAACAACACCATCCATTGGAGCAATAATAGTAGTTCGAGATAAATCTTTATCTGCACGTTGCAATTGTGCTTCAGCACTTTTTATAGATGCCTCATTAGTTTTCAATCCTTCTTTTGCTGCACTATAATTTGCTTGTGCAGATAGGTATGCTTGTTGTGCTTGCTCAAATTCTGCTTTTGAAATTACTTTTTCTTCTAGTAGTTTTTTTTGACGTTTAAAGCTAGTTTCTGCTTGATCTAAAGATGCTTTCAATGCTCCCAAACCAAGATTAACATTTGAGTACTGAGATTTGGCTTGAGATACACCTGCTGAAACTTGATCTCTTTGAGAAACATAAATATCAGCATAAATCTTTGCAAGCAACTGACCTCTATGCACACTATCACCCTCATTAACATTTAGTTCAACAATTTCTCCACTAATATCAGGACTAACTTTTACCTCTACTTCAGGATAAACTTTACCGCTAGCATTTACCGATTCAATAATGGTTCTTTTTGTAGCTTTTTCAACTGTTGCTTTTGCACCTTCATCTTTACCAAAAACTCCAGCCGATTTCATAATAGCAATGCCTATAATCAGCACCACAACCCCTATTATTATCCAAAGCAGTTTCTTGTTCATATTATTTTTTTAAAATCCATCACAAATGTAATCCTGCATATCTTTTTAAAACCAATCAATTTGTTTGTGGTAAACAAAACAATAAAGAAGGATTATTAAAAAGATGAGCGGTAAAATCTATTTTATTCCACCCACAATTTCTGCAAGTTCATTATCAATTCCATTCCCTTTTCCATATTCAACCACACGTCCTATCTCTATTCCTTCATTAGTTAGAACAATAAAAGTTGGCACATTGGTAATTTTATATTTTTCTGATAACTCGTTGCCACTTTTCTTTTCTCTATCAACACCAACTAGTGTAATTTTTCGTTTTGGGTATTTACTTTGCTCAATAAGTTTATAAAACAATGGCAATAGGTTTTGGGTATCTTCACACCAAGTGCCACCAAAAACAATCATCTTAAATTTGCCTTTGTTTTTCTTAAAAATATCCACTGCATTTGTATTAGCAAGTGCATATTTATAATTGGTAGGAAACCATTTAAAAGTAGTATCAGCCTCTATAATTGAACGACTAATAACTCCTTGCAAAACCTTTTCTTGTTTGTTTTCGTGAACAGTATAAAAAGTTTTATAATTTTTTTGAGAGCAGCTTGCAAACATTAATGCAATCAATATTATTTTCTTCATTTATAAGTTGGCTTTTAATTCTAACAAAAACGATTTAATATTTGTTAGCGATTCTTGCAGTTGAACAGCAATTTCGGTTTTGTGTTTATTGGTTTTAAAATAGTCTTTAGCACCTTCGATACTAAATTTTCTATGACGCAATAAATAATGAATAATTTTTAGGTTTTGTATATCCTCTGGCCTAAATAATCTATCGCCTTTCCTATTTTTTCGTGGTTTTAATATCGTAAATTCGTTTTCCCAAAAACGAAGCTGAGATGTGGTTACATTAAACCAACCTGCAACTTCACTTATAGAATAGTATAATTTCTCTTTCAATTTTTCATCGCTTGGAATATCTACTAAATCAACATTATCATAAGCTTCTGTGTATGATTTTCTACCACGTTTTGCTTTTACAATTTCAGTAGTTTGCTCTAATTTTGGTTTAGGTTTTCTACCTCTGTTGCTTTTAGGTTTTGGTGTTTTTTCTTCAGGAATTACAACAATATTTTCTTCAATTATTGATATAACTTCTATTTCTTCAACTGGTGGCTTAATCTCAGTAATAATTGGTTTTGGCACAACAATTTCAACCTTTTTTTTGGGTGAAGAAGCTGGTATAGAGTTGCCAAATAAATCTAATTGTTGAAAAGACATAATGTAAAAATAATGCACCAACTTTATAAAATGCAAGTTTTGAGAAATTAGCAAAAGCTAGGTGTGATTAAACAGTAGTTAAATAACTAAATTTATCCAGCTATTGAAGTAATGTTTGAAAGAATTGGAATTCTCTGATATGGATATTTTTTTCAAAATATTCATAATTATCAAACTTTCTTTATGCACAGCAAATTGTTAAAATATTATGGATAATTTAGATTTGTGTTAATAAAAATCAATTTGCATTTGTATTGAGTGTTAGTTAAGTGTAATTTGATGTGAATAAGAAGTTAACAACACCAAACAGTGTTAATTTAAAATCTAACAAATAATCATCAAAACAAAACAAAAGTTTCGTGATTACACTCCTATTTTCGCCCTCTTGTTTTAGGTAACAATTTCTTAATAATAGAAAACAATTCGCCTAAAAACAGTTTGAAGCAAGCATAACAAAACCCCTTACTGAACAATAAAAATGGAATTAACCAACATAAACAGAGATAGAAAAAAGCGTAAACCAAGTGTTGATATTAGCACAATGGTTTATGGTAAAATACCACCACAGGCAAGAGAATTAGAAGAAGCTGTCCTTGGTGCAATAATGCTTGAAAAAAGTGCTTTTGATAGTTTAACAGATACGAATTTAAAACCAGAGTGTTTTTATGTAGAGGCTCACCAGATTATTTATTCTGCAATGCGTGATATGCAGCAGCGTGGTGTGCCTATTGATATTTTAACTGTTGTTGAAGAACTAAAAAGAAAAGACCAACTAGATTATGTTGGTGGTGCTTATTATGTTAGTAAGCTTACCAATATGGTTGTTAGTACAGCACATATTGACGCTCACGCCAGAATTATTCTACAAAAATTTATACAAAGAGAACTAATAAAAATTAGTGGAGAAATCATTGGTGATGCCTATGAAGATAGCACAGACGTTTTTGATTTACTTGATGAAAGTGAAACAAAAATGTTCAACATTACCAACAACTATCTAAAGAAAAATTTTGAAGATATTAGTAGTGTATTGGCTAAAACAATGAATCGTATTG
>JANYEB010000182.1 GCA_025363355.1 Chitinophagaceae bacterium
TAAAATCTTTCGCCTCATTTGTAATTTCTAAACTGAAACCAAGATTGTTCAAGCGTTTAAACACATTCTTCATCAAAATATCAATAATGTTATTGATATTATCCTTAGTTAGAGAATTGAAAATTACTACATCATCAATTCTATTTAAAAACTCTGGTGAGAATGTTTTCTTTAATGCTTTTTCTATAACAGCTTTATTATTTTCTTCTTGATTTTGCATTCTTGCTGCTGTTGCAAAACCAACACCATCACCAAACTCTTTTAATTGTCTAACACCAATATTCGATGTCATAATAATCATTGTGTTTTTGAAGTCAATCTTTCTTCCTAAACCATCAGTTAATTGACCATCATCTAACACTTGCAATAAAATATTATAAATATCTGGATGTGCTTTTTCGATCTCATCTAAAAGGATAACGCTGTAAGGTTTTCTTCTAACCTTTTCGGTTAATTGACCACCTTCTTCATAGCCAACATATCCTGGAGGAGCACCCACTAATCGAGTAACAGTGAACTTCTCCATATACTCACTCATATCAATTCTAATCAAAGCATCTTCACTATCAAACATATACTTGGCAAGGCTTCTAGCCAATTCTGTTTTACCAACACCGGTTGGACCTAAGAAAATAAATGTACCAATTGGCTTTCTTGGATCTTTTAAACCAACCCTATTTCTTTGAATAGCTTTAGTAACTTTTGCAATGGCATCTTCTTGACCAACAACCATTCCCTTCATATCGTCAGCCATTTTGCGAAGCTTTTCAGTTTCTGCCTGAACCATACGTTTAACAGGAATTCCTGTCATCATACTTACTACTTCTGCAATATGTTCTTCGTTAATTGGATAGCGTTTGTTTTTGCTTTCTTCTTCCCAAATTCCTTTTGCTCTTTCAAGTTCGTTGCCAAGGTTTTTTTCTTTATCACGCAAAGCAGCAGCTTCTTCAAACTTCTGGCTTTTAACTACTTTATTCTTCTCAACCTTTACTTCTTCAATCTTTTTCTCTAACTCAACAATATCTTGAGGAACATTAATATTTTTCAAGTGAACCCTAGCTCCTACTTCATCTAAAACATCAATAGCTTTATCAGGTAACAATCTATCTGTCATATACCTATCACTCAACTTTACACAAGCTTCAATAGCTTCATCATCATAAACAACGCTATGAAAATCTTCATATTTACTTTTGATGTTTGCAAGAATTTGAATTGTTTCTTCAACAGTTGGCGGATCAATAATTACTTTTTGAAAACGACGATCTAATGCACCATCTTTTTCAATATACATTCTGTATTCATCCAAAGTACTAGCACCAATACATTGCAATTCTCCACGAGCTAAAGCTGGTTTAAAAATGTTACTGGCATCTAAGCTTCCACTTGCACCACCAGCACCAACAATTGTATGAATTTCATCAATGAAAAGAATCACATCTCTATTCTTTTCAAGTTCATTCATAATTGCTTTCATTCTTTCTTCAAACTGACCACGATATTTTGTACCTGCAACTAATGCTGCTAAATCAAGACTGATAACTCTTTTATCAAACAAAACCCTGCTAACTTTTCTTTGAACAATACGCAAAGCCAATCCTTCAACAATAGCAGTTTTACCAACACCTGGCTCGCCAATCAAAATTGGGTTGTTCTTTTTTCTGCGAGATAAAATTTGAGAAACCCTTTCAATTTCATTTTCTCGTCCAACAATTGGATCAAGGTTTCCAGATTCTGCAATCTTTGTAATATCCCTACCAAAATTGTCTAATACAGGGGTTTTACTTTTTGTATTTCCTGCACCTGATTTAGCTGCACCACTACTTGATGGTTGTTTAAATCCACTTTTATCATCATCAAAATCATCATCGTCATTATCAGCAAAATCTGCTTTGGGAGTTGGAGGTGTATTTCCAGGAATTCCAGAAGTACCAACCATTCCTAATTCATTTCTAAAAATATCGTAATCAATATCAAATTGATTTAATATTTGAGTAGCAAGATTTTCTTTGTTTTTAAGAATACTTAAAACTAAATGTTCGCTTTCCACCAATGGACTTTTAAGAGATTTGGCTTCTAAAACAGTTATTCTTATTACTTTTTCAGCTTGCTTTGTTAATGGCAAACTATTGATATTAGCAATATTCTTTCCTGCTTTGTCCTTAATGGCAAGTTCAATTTCCTTTCGTAGTTCATATAAATCAACGTTCAATGATTTTAGAACCCTAATTGCTATATTTTCTCCATCTCTTATTAAACCTAAAAGTAGATGTTCTGTGCCAATAAAGTCATTGCCCAGTCGTAGAGCTTCTTCTCTGCTGAAAGCGATGATTTCTTTTACTTGTGCTGAAAAATTATTATCCATAAATTATGTTTGGATTAGATACAATAATAACGATTATTTTTGACTAAAGTTGTGAAAAAAGATATTAGAAACAACAATGTTAAAAACTAAGTATGGAAGTCAAAATTAATACCAAAGAAAAATTCACAGTCATTACGCCGATTACACCAAAAATTTATGCCAATCTTGCCGAAGACTTGAATATTGCCTGCCTCAACTGTTTAAATTCACCTACAAAAAACGTTGTTCTAAATTTACAAGCCGTTACTGCAATTGACGAAGAAGCAGCAAAGAACCTTACAAATTTGCAACAAACCTTTTATGAAAACAATGCAAGTTTTGTTTTGTGTGAAATAAAACCGCAACTAGAAGATATATTCGATAAATACGAGCTTTTGGATTTATTAAATATTACTCCTACAGAAAGTGAAGCTTGGGATATTGTTCAAATAGAAGAAATCGAAAGAGAACTTTTAGATGGTGAAGATTTTTAGTCGAACCCATTTATAAAACAAAAGGCTTTGCATAGATTTAATGCAAAGCCTTTTATTTTAAGAAGAATCATTATTTTAGTTCTATTTAGTTAGATGTTTTTTCTGCATTATATACAACACTATAAATAGCAAAGGCAACCCAAGTGCAAGCACATAACTCATTATACCAGTAAACTGAGCAGTTCCCATTAATATAATGCTAACAATTAAAGGTAAAATTTCTGCTGCAATGTAAATTGTTAATCCATCTTTTTTACGCTTACGCATCATAACAGCAGCAGCAATGCTTGCAATTGCACAAACTATAGTTACAGGAATTGTGATGCTAGCATTTTTCAATACTAAGTCATATATGTCATTTGCTTTTCGCATTTCCTCTACCTGTTTGGGCGTAAGGCTTGCAGCTGCTTCACCTGTCATTGCTTTATCCATAAACCCTTTCATTAGTTTCATAAACCAAGGTGTAATTGCCGAGAAAATAATTGCAATTCCACTGCCAATAAAAGTTAAAATTGTTAATGTGTTTAAGCCCGATGGTAATTTGTTTTGATCCATTTCTGATAAAAAATCTTGCTGTTCCATAATAAATAATTGTTGTTTTGGTTAATAATAAAAATTTGTGTTTATGATTTAGTGAAACTTAAATGCCATTTAAGACTTTTATTTCCCTTGATATCTTCTTTTGAAATAAATAATAGTTTATTGTATTCTCCTTTAACCCAAGTATTCACAAAATTATCGTAATACTTGCTACCAGGATTTCCACTTTGTCCACCAGGGTAAACGCCATAAGCTTCTATATCATCTGTTAAATGAACAATCATTCTCCAACTGGGGCCATGATTTTCTTTGGTAGCATTAATGCTAAATCCTGAACCATTTGTATTAAGGTGCGTTCTGCTTAATTGAGGTAGTTTTATTAAATGTGTAATAGCTGTTTCTCTATGTTTTCCCCAAATCAGTGTACCATTTTTCTCCTCAATCGCTAACTGTTTTTGGGCTTTTGCAAAAGCTGTATTTACAACATCTCTTAATGTTTCCTGTTCATTTGTCATAAAGTTATTAATAAACTTGAATGTACTATCGTGCAGTAAATTATCTACTAGAGCACTGCTTAATCTTGATGGCAAAATCAATCTGCTCATTTCAAATTCATCGTCAAATATTTCGTGGTCTAAACTATCCCACCATAGCTGAAAAACAGTTGCAGCTTTTTCATCAAAAGCATTATTTAAATTCCAATCTTTCAATAATCCAAGATATTTTTTGCCATTTGCATCTAACTTATCTTCATTAATATATTTCAGCAAAATAGGTCTAGCTGTTTCAGCAAATAAATTATAATTATCTGTTTGCATTTCCTTCATATCATCAACAGTGATATTATTCATTTGAGATAATTTTCTGTTAATGATATAACCACGATATGGAGGAAAATTTCCTGCCCTGCCTAAATAATATGGATACGTAGAATCTACGGCTTGCTGATTTGCACTACTGACAAAACCACGTAGTGGGTTATGCATTTGTGGGTTTTCATTATAAGGAATAAAGCCTTGCCACATAAAACTAGAATCTACTCCCTTCATTACAAAATCTCCTTGTTGTTTCCATTTTGCAACAAACTTGCCTTGTTGCGTAATAGCAACATCGCCAGTTTTTGCAGCAAATACAAAGTTTTGTCCGGGACATTCATAACTACTAATTGCAGCCATATAATCATTGTAATTCTTTGCTGCATTTAGTTTCATAAAAGTTAGCAATTCATTACTTGGGTCGTGGGCAGTCCATCGAACAGCAATATACTTTCCATCTTTATTTGCACTTTGGTATGTTTTATCATACATCACAACCCCAAAATCGGTTAAAGCAATATTCTCTACAACACTATCTTTTCCACCTTTTATTTTAATAACCTCTCTCCTAGTATCAGCTTGTCTCCATTGAGTATTGAACATATATTCACTCATAGTTGAGTCCTTAAATTGCAACTCGTAATAATCTTTCACATCACGCCCAGCATTGGTTACACCCCAAGCTATGTTATCATTAAAGCCAATGATAATGGCAGGTGAACCAGGGAAAGTTGCCCCATAAGCACTATATTCTGGCGTAGTAATTTGCATTTCGTACCAAAGCGATGGAAGGTTTAACCCAAGGTGAGGGTCGTTACACAAAATGGGTCTTTTACTTTTTGTTTTGCTGCTATCAACAGCCCAGTTGTTGCTACCATTTTCTGGATTTGGCACCATTGGTCTAGGAACGGTAAATTCATCTCTTTGCAACAAATAACCAGAATCTGCATTAAAAGGAGTTTTAGGTGTCATTTGTGGTGCTGCAAAAGCAGTTCCTCTTGGAATAATTGGGTCTAAAGTATCTTGATGATTTGGATATAGTTTCATAAAATCATCATATCCGAAAAAGGTTTTAGCATTGGTTTGAAGAATATCGTTATCCTGACCAGTTAAATCATAACTCATCAACTTTAAGAACAAAGCAGTTTTTAAATTAGTCCAAGCTTCAGGTTTATAATCCATCAACTTATATTCTAAAGGAATTTCACTGTCTTTTAAGTGAGAGATATAAGCATTAACGCCTGCTGTATAAGCATCTAGCATTTGTTTCATTTTATCATCTTGCAACATATATTGCAAAGCATTTTCTGCTGCATAGTTCATCCCTAATCTTCTAAAAAACCTGTCAATTGCCAATGCAGCACTATCTTTTCCTCTAATTTCACTTAACCTGCCAGCAGCAATGTGGGTTTGAAACTCCATTTGAAACAATCGGAATTTAGCGTGTAAAAAACCTTGCACATAATAGGCATCTTCACTATTGGCTGCATAAATATGTGGTACTAATCTATCATCAAAATAAACATCGGCATTGGTTGTTAAACCTTTCATTTTCACATTGCCATCAAATGAAACATTAGCTGGTTCGGCATTTTGCCAAAAGCCTTTTTGTGGCGATAAAAACATACCCAAACGTGGCGTTTTTGACTTGCCAACCGGCAATTGAATATTGAGAATATATATTAACCCAATGGTTACTGTAGTTGAAAGAAATAACCAGACAAACCTCATAATTATGTTTTAAAAAATGAAAGTAAGGGTTTTATGTTAAACACATAAATGTTTGCGAAAAAGTTGGTGAAGATTGTTAGATATTAGGTTGAAATCAATACATATACAGCAGAATGAGTTCGTCGTCCCGCAGCCGTAGTTCGCTGGCGAACCGTTGCTGCTGGAGGGCGAACTGTATCTGCTGGACAGCGAGCTGCTTCTGCTAGAGAGCGGAACGTCTCTGCTAGAGGGCGAACCGTTGCTACTAGACAGCGAACTGCCTCTGCTTTACATAGAATTGTTTCAACTTTATGTCGAACTGATGCTGCTAGGCACCAAATTTCTTTTGCTATGGGGCGAAAGGGTGAAGAGAGCGGTTTTGGATATATAATGCATACAGGCAAGTTAGATTGTGAGGTTGCAAGTTTCGAATATCAAGGCTAGTTTTCTTCTGAATAGCTTTTTGCTTCCAAAATAATTCCTAATTCTGGGTCATTAATAACCTCATTTAAAAGCCAATTGTTTCCATCGCGTGTAAAAACATAGTAATCAGTAAACTTTTCTGTATCGGATTTTGAACCCTTAATTACCCTGCCTGTGCTTTCATTAATAGTATAGTCAATGAGTGAACCTTTAATTAAGGCAGAAAAAGTATCTGCTTCGTTATTCTTATAATCTCGGCAGCATATAATATTTGTTGAAGAAATTGAAATACTTTCAATCATATTATTCTCTCCCTTTGCTTTCATTTCATCAAGCTGAACCTTGAATCTATTATAAAAACTATAAGTAATTAATGAAGATATTTTGTTTAAATCTCGCTCTGTCCAAGCATCTTGAAATTTAAAAAAAGCGGTTTCAGCTGTTAATTGCAAATTGCTTAAGTCCCACATATTTTCCTTTGCCGCCCTAATTACTTTTAATGCAGCCTTGTGCCTGAAATATGCCATTATTGAAAATACGATGGATATTATTAGAAAGACAATAGCAAGTGGATTAATACCACCTCCACCCGAAGAACTGCCTCCACCGCCACCACCTCTTGCAATACTTACAAAAGCATTACTGCAAAAGAAAACTACCATCAATAATTTTGATGATGAGCTAATGTTGATATACTTTTCGAGTAGATTTATTATGGGCATTTTTGTTTTATTGAAGGCCTATCTCCCCAACCATTCCATCCCATTCTTCCACAATAATTTTTCTTTAATATCATTGGCAAGTGCAGCATCTTCAATTAATTTACCTGGGTGCAGTTCGCCCAACGGAAAAGGATAATCACTGCCAAGGCATATTTTATCTTGCCCCATTAGTTTAATAATGTAATGCAAGGCATCTTCATCGTGAACAAGACTATCAATCCAAAACTTGCCAATAAAATCTCTTGGGTTAATGGGGTTATCAATAGCTACTAAATCGGGGCGAACATTAAAGCCGTGTTCTATACGTCCAATGGTAAAAGGAAAACTGCCACCACCATGGGCAAAAGCCACACGCAACTTAGGGAACTTAGTAAACACACCACCAAAAATCATTGAGCAAATTGCCCTTGAAGTTTCGGCTGGCATACCCACCAACCAAGGCAACCAATATTGTTGCATTTGGTCTTCACCCATCATCTCCCAAGGATGCACGAACAAAGCACAGCCAAGCCTTTCAGCAGCTTCATAAAAAGGAAAAAAATATTTATCGCTAAGATTTTTGCCATTGATATTGCTACCAATTTCAAGCCCTGGCATTTTAAGTTCAGTAACGCATCTGTCCATTTCTTTTATAGCAAGGTCAATATCCTGCAAAGGCACAGTGCCAATGCCAATAAAATTGGTGGGATGTTTATCTACACTTTCTGCAATATGGTCGTTAAGAAAACGAGAAGTTTCGTGTCCATCTTGTGGCTTTGCCCAATAATTAAACAACACAGGAATGGTTGAAAGCACTTGCGTAGTAACGCTTGTTGCTTCCATTTCTTGTAATCGCAAATCAACTTCAAAGCAGTTTTCTTCAACAACTCTAAACAGTTTATCGCCCTTCATCATACAAGCTTTGCAATTGCGATGTTCAAGATGAATAAATTCGCCATAGCCAAACTTTTGTACCCAATTAGGCATTTTATCAGGCATTATATGTGTGTGGATGTCGAGTTTCATAATACAAATTGTTTGGAGTTTGGGGTTTGGAGTTATTGTTATTTGGAGTTTAGGGTTATTTGTTTTGCTGTTATTGATTGTTAAACTCACAACAACCAAACAGACAACACCAAACCCCAAACTCCAAACAGAAATTACTTCTTCAAAGGCGGCTGCATTGTTTCTCCGCATTTATTACAAGTTCTTTTTTCATCATTGCCATAAAAAGCATTCATTACTGGTGGAAGTTGAGATACGATATCGGTAACAACAAGTTTTTCTTCGTACAACATATTACCACAGTTTTCGCAGAACCACATAAAACCATCTTCTTCATCTTTTCTTACTTTTTCAATAACAAGTCCAACTGTGTTTGCACCACGTTGTGGCGAATGTGGTGTTCTTGCAGGAAGTAAAAACATATCACCTTCATTAATGTGAATGTCTTTGTGTTCGCCATCATCAATTATTTTAACAACAATATTGCCTTCAAGCTGATAAAACAATTCTTCTGTTTCGTTGAAATGATAATCTTTACGGGCATTGGGACCACCAACAATCATTACAATAAAATCTCCTGCTTGTTTATAAAGGTTGTAATTTCCAACAGGTGGTTTTAATAAATCTCTATTTTCATCAATCCATTTTTTAAGGTTGAAAGGTTGTGCAACTGGCATAATGTTATCGTTTATGGTTTGTAGTTTATTGTTTTGTTCTGGGCAAAAGTATCTAATTAGCAGTAACTATAAAACGTAAACTTTAAACTATAAACTGCAAATAATTTTCTTAATTATCATTCATTAAAAGCTAACTATTACTTTTGCGGCTCAAACACAAAACAATGCAAAGAGATACCTTGGTTTTTGATTTAATTAATAAAGAATTAGCAAGACAAAGAAGAGGAATTGAATTAATAGCATCTGAGAATTTTACGTCGTTGCAGGTTATGCAGGCAATGGGTGGTGTGATGACTAATAAATATGCAGAAGGATATCCTGGTAGACGTTATTATGGTGGCTGCGAAATTGTTGACCAAACAGAACAACTTGCCATTGACAGATTAAAGCAAATTTTTAATATTGAATATGCCAATGTGCAACCTCACAGTGGAGCACAAGCCAATGCTGCATTGATGTTGGCTATTTTACAAACTGGAGATGCAATACTTGGGTTAGACCTTAGTATGGGTGGGCATTTAACACATGGCAGTGCTGTTAACTTTAGTGGCAAATTATATCAACCTAATTTTTATACAGTAAAAAAAGAAACTGGTTTAATTGATTATGAAGAGTTAGAAGCGAAAGCAAGAAGTGTGAAACCTAAATTGATTATTTGTGGTGCATCAGCATATAGCAGAGATATAGATTATAAACGCATTCGTTCAGTTGCAAATGAGGTTGGTGCTTTTGTAATGGCTGATATTGCACATCCAGCAGGATTAATTGCAAAGGGTTTGCTGAGCAGTCCTTTTGAACATTGCCATTTTGTGACATCTACAACACATAAAACTTTAAGAGGTCCAAGAGGTGGTGTAATAATGATGGGAAAAGATTTTGAAAACCCGATGGGATTAAAAGATCCTAAAGGAAATATCAGAATGATGAGCCACGTAATTGATATGGCTGTTTTCCCTGGCACTCAAGGTGGACCTTTGGAACACGTGATTGCAGCAAAAGCAATTGCTTTTGGGGAAATATTAACTGATGAGTTTGGCGTTTATGCAAAGCAAGTTCAAAGCAATGCACAAGCTATGGCTGCTGAATTTGTGAAGAGAGATTACAATATTATTAGTGGTGGAACAGATAATCATTTAATGTTGATTGACCTTAGAAACAAGAACATCAGTGGTAAAAAAGCTGAGAATGTTTTGGGCGAAGCTGATATTACTGCTAATAAAAATATGGTTCCTTACGATGATAAAAGTGCATTTGTAACCAGTGGAATTCGTTTTGGTGTTGCTGCTATTACTACAAGAGGGATGAAAGAAACCGATATGGCTTTTGTAGTGAACGCTATTGATGCAGCACTGATAAATGCTGATGATGCAGCTAAGCTTGCAACATTAAAAGCAGACGTGAATGAATTTATGAGTAAGTTTACTTTATATCCTGAATTAAGCTAGCGGTGAGTAGGATATGGTTAGTGGTTTAAAACCTTCCAACCTTGAACTTTTAAACTTTAAACATTAAACTTTTTATGATTCAACGTAAACAGACTTTGTGGTTGTTATTGTCAACAATAGCTGCTTTTTTAACACTAAAATTTCCGTTTTATACTGGTAATGTTATAAGAGATCCTATTCTAAATGTAAAAACATTTGAACTACTTAATGCGAGATTTAATATTTCAATTACAATTTTATCAGTTGCTATTGGTGTCATTGCATTAATTACAATCTTTCTATATAATGATAGAAAGAAGCAAATATTGATTACTGGAGTTAATACAGCTTTATCGTTATTGATTATTGTACTATATTATTTACAAACCAAAACTTTTGTTGATGGAGCTTATAGTATTTCTTCTATCTTAACTTTAATTATTCCAATATCACTTATTGCAGCAATTATTGGAATAAGAAGTGATGAGAAACTAATTAAAAGTGTTGATAGATTAAGATAACTAGATTTTAATCTTAACAAATTGTTAAACTACCATTTAACAATTTCGTAACAGCTAGATTTGCAGCAGTAAATAATGAAACAAGCAATCAAACATATTAATAAAATCATATTAGTAATACTTGCAATACAAGTATTGAATGTGGGTTTGTTTGCTCAAGAATTTCCTGCAAATAGCGTTGTTACCAATCAGCAGAACATTATCAATTCTGTAACTGAGTATATAGCAGAAGTTGTTTTACAAAGGAAAGATAGTTTTCCAGAATCACACCATCACCACAATCATCAACATCATAAGAACACCAATTCTTTTTTGTTTAAAGTGCAGCAGTTTAATTTGATTAATGTTAATCATATAAATATCGTTTCATTTTTTTCTCCTATATCAGAGAAAGCAAAATATCAAAATATTGCAATTCTATCGTTGCCAATTATTTCTTTTGATATTACTCCTCCCCCTCCCAAATGCAGTTGTTAGTTTAGAACAACTGTAATAAAACGCAATTACATTCTAAATTTATTGAAACAGATAACGCTTACAAAATTTGTACGCTCCATCTGCTTAATCTCTTTAATGAGCTTCGATACAAGCGTTAAAAAACAAAAACGATTATAATTATTGCTTGCTTGTTGCCATTAGGATGCTAGTGACAATAAACAGTTAATAATTTCAATCAATAAAAGAATAGTTAAATATCATTTTCAACCAATATGTATAAAAAAGTTTTATCAATTAGCCTTATTGCTATCGCAAGTTTAGTAGCTTGTAAAGCCAAAAAAGAAGAAGAAAAAGAAGTAACTGGCAAATACACAGTAACCAGCCCAATGGTAATGGATACAACAGTTACAAAAGAATATATTGCTCAAATACAATCTATTCAAAACATAGAAATCAGGGCTCAAGTAAAAGGCTATTTAGAAGAAATAAATGTAGATGAAGGCAAATATGTTAGTGCTGGGCAAGTGTTGTTTAACATTATGCCTAAAGCTTATGAAGCCGAAGTATTGAAACAAAAAGCAGAAGTAAAAAATGCTGAAATTGAGTTAACAAATACAAAAAATTTGGCCGATAAAAACATTGTAGCCAAAGCAGAATTGGCAATGGCACAAGCCAAGCTTGATAAAGAAAAAGCAGAATTAAGCAAAGCAGAATTAGAACTTTCTTTTACAAAAATTAAAGCACCTTTTGCTGGCGTTATTGATAGAATTAAATTTAAAAAAGGTAGCTTGATTGATGAAGGTGGTTTGCTTACTACTCTATCAAACAACAAAGATGTTTATGCGTATTTCAATGTGAGTGAAATTGAATATTTAGATTTTAAAACAAAGAAAGTTGACGACAAACAAAAAGTTACTTTAATACTTGCGAATGGTGATGAACACAAGTATAAAGGCGAAATTGAAACCATAGAAGCTGAGTTTGATAACGAAACAGGCAATATTGCTTTTAGAGCTAAATTCCCTAATCCAGATGCACTGTTAAAACACGGCGAAACAGGAAAAGTTCGTTTAACACTTCCACTAAAAAATGCTTTAGTTATTCCTCAAAAATGCACTTATGAATTGCAAGATAAAATTTATGTATATGTGGTAGATAAAGACAATAAAATTAAGTCTAGAAACATCGTAATCAAACAAAAATTATCTAATTTATACGTTATTAATAGTGGTTTAGAATCAACCGATAAAATATTGCTAGATGGTTTACAAAGTGCCAAAGAAGATGAAAAAATTGAGGCAGAATTTGTGCCTGCAAAAGAGGTGATAGCGAATCTTCAATTAATAAAATAGTTTTTTAAGTCAAAAGTTAAAAGTCAAAACCAAAAACCAATTTAACAATTTGACCATTTAACAAAATTCAATAATAATGTTTAGTAAATTTATACAACGACCTGTATTATCCATAGTCGTTTCATTAATAATAGTTTTTTTAGGTTTCTTGGCATTGCTAAAATTGCCTGTAACCCAGTTCCCATCCATATCTCCACCCAAAGTAAATATTAATGCTGAATATCCAGGTGCTAATGGAGAGTTGATGATTAAGAGTGTTATTATTCCTTTAGAACGTGCTTTAAATGGTCTTCCTGGATTAAAATATATTGATAGTGATGCTGGTAATGATGGCACTGCATCAATTCAAGTGGTTTTTGAGTTGGGTACAGACCCCAACATTGCAAGTGTGCAAGTGCAGAACAGGGTTGCAGCTGTGGTTAATAAATTACCTCCAATTGTGGTTCGTGAAGGGGTTAAAATTACTCGTGAAGAATCGAATATGTTGATGTACATTAACCTGTATAGTGATGATAAAAATTTAGATGTAAATTTCCTTTTCAACTTCGCTGATATTAATTTATTGACAGAGTTAAAGAAGATTGATGGTGTTGGATTTGCCGACGTTTTGGGTGATAGAGAATATTCTATGAGAGTATGGTTGAAACCTGATAGAATGTTTGCTTATAAAGTTTCAGCAGATGATGTAATGAAAGCCTTAGGAGAGCAAAGTTTAGAAGCATCGCCAGGAAGATTAGGCGAAGCAAGTGGCAAACAATCGCAAGCATTTGAATATGTTTTAAAATACGGTGGACGTTTTACTAAGAAGGAAGATTACGAAAACATCATAATTAAAAGTGATGTTGGTGGGCAAATGCTACGCCTTAAAGACCTTGCTACTGTTGAGTTTGGTAATGCTTACTACGATTTATATTCTAAATTAAATGGCAAACCTTCCGCAGCTATTGTTATTAAACAATCTTATGGAAGTAATGCCAGTGAAGTAATTAAACACATTAAAGAAAAATTAGACGAAATTAAAAAAAGTTCTTTCCCCAAAGGAATGGATTATCAAATTGGATATGATGTTTCAACTTTTTTAGATGCTTCTATTGAAAAAGTAGTGCATACATTAGTTGAAGCATTTTTATTGGTTTCGTTGGTGGTATTTCTTTTCTTAGCCGATTGGCGTTCTACTTTAATTCCAGCCATTGCAGTGCCTGTGTCGCTTATTGGTACATTCTTTTTTATGCAATTATTTGGCATCACTTTAAACCTTATTACACTATTTGCATTGGTGCTTGCAATTGGTATTGTGGTAGATGATGCCATTGTTGTGGTAGAAGCTGTTCACGCTAAAATGGAGCAATTTAATTGCAGTCCTTTAGAAGCAACTAAAATGGCTTTAAAAGAAATTGGAGGAGCTATTATAGCCATCACATTGGTAATGGCAGCAGTATTTATTCCTGTTTCATTTATGAGTGGGCCTGTGGGTATTTTTTACAGACAATTTTCTGTAACAATGGCTACAGCTATTATTCTTAGTGGTATTGTGGCTCTTACTTTTACTCCAGCATTATGTGCAATGATGCTTAAAAACACTCACGGAAAACCTAAACGAAAAACACTACTAAATAAATTTTTAACTGGCTTTAATAATTCATTTGGTAGGTTAAACGAAAGGTATAAAAAATTGGTAAGTGTGATTGTAAATAGAAGGGTAGTAACTTTTGTGACGCTTATTTTATTTTGTGTTGGAACTTGGTTTTTAAGTGGTAGTGTGCCATCAGGTTTTATTCCTAATGAAGATCAAGGAATTTTTTACGCCATCATTCTAACGCCTCCTGGCTCTACGTTAGAGCGTACAGATGATGTAGCCAATCAATTACAAAGAGTGGCAGCTACTATTCCAGAAATCAAATCAGTTTCTTCAATGGCGGGTTACGAAATATTGAGTGAAGGAACAGGTTCTAACTCTGGAAGTTTGTTGATTAATTTAAAAGATTGGTCGTCAAGAAAACGCACAATGGTAGAAGTGATGAAAGACCTTGAAGAAAAAGCAAAAGATATTAAAGGAGCAAGCATTGAATTTTTTCCTCCGCCTGCTGTGCCAGGTTATGGGGCTGCTGGTGGTTTTGAATTGCGTGTTGTAGATAAAGTAGGTACAGGCGATTTTAAATTAATGGAAACTGTTACCAAAGATTTTGTTGCTGCGTTAAGTAAGCGTAAAGAGCTGTCAAATGTTTTTACATTTTACAGTGCTAGTTTTCCTCAATATTTATTAGTGGTTGATAATGATAAAGCTGAACAAAAAGGTGTAACTATTGGTAATGCTTTAGATAATCTTTCAACGTTAGTAGGCAGTAATTACGAAACTAATTTTATTAAATACGATAGACAGTATAAAGTAATGGTGCAAGCCTTGCCACAATACAGGGTTACACCAGAAGATATTTTAAAACTCTACACTAAGAATGAAAAGGGTGAAATGGTGCCATACAGTGCCTTTATGCACTTTGAAAAAGTGTTTGGATTGTCAGAAATCACTCGTCATAATTTATTCAATTCATCAGAAGTAAGTGGTGGTCCAGCACAAGGTTATAGTAGTGGTACAGCTATGAATGCTATTACAGAAGTAGCTGCAAAATCGCTACCAAAAGGCTTTGGTTTTGAGTGGGCTGGTATTTCATTAGATGAGTCAAGACAAGGCAATCAAGCCATCTACATTTTCTTAATTTCATTAGTGTTTGTGTACTTGGTTTTATCTGCACAATACGAAAGTTTTGTATTGCCTTTGCCAATATTATTGTCGTTACCAGTTGGAATTTTTGGAGCCTTCTTTTTATTAAAAGTATTAGGTCTAGAGAACAATATTTATGCTCAAATTGCAATGGTAATGCTCATAGGTATTTTAGGTAAAAATGCTGTATTGATTGTAGAGTTCGCTGTGCAAAGACACCGAGCTGGAAGAACTGCAATGCAAGCTGCCATTGATGGTGCAAGTGCAAGGCTACGCCCAATTTTAATGACATCATTTGCGTTTATTGCAGGATTAATTCCATTGCTTTTTGCAACTGGCCCTGGGGCTATTGGCAATAGAACAATTGGTGCTGCGGCTGCTGGAGGAATGTTGTTTGGAACTGTATTTGGAGTGCTAATTGTTCCAGGACTTTATTATATTTTTGCAAAAATTAGTGAGAAACATATTTTAGTAGAAAACGAAGAAGAAAATCCTTTATCAGAAGCAGTAGAAAGTAATCATTAATTAGCCAATAAAACTTCCCGAAAGTTATAAACTTTCGAGAAGTTGAAAAGCCTTTGAGTGAAAAAAATAAAAGAAGTATTATGAAAAAAATAGTTTTTATAACAATAGTTTTTATAGCTGGCTGTAAAGTGCCAGCCATTGTTCAGGTAGAGAATAAACAAGTCGTACCTACAACATTCAATCAATCAAAAGACAGCATCAATTCGGCTGATATTAAATGGAAAACATTTTTTACAGATCCCAATCTTGTTGCATTAATTGATACTGCACTTAAAAATAATTATGAGTTGCTATCTACTTTCCAAGATATTGAAATTGCAAAAAATAGTATCAAAATAAAACACGGCGATTTATTACCAAAAGTAAATGCTGCTGTCGGTTTGGGGATAGAGAAAACTGGTCGTTATACTGCATCTGGTGCTGGCAATGCCTCTACAGATATAACACCTGGCAATGGAGTGCCAGAGCCTATTACAGATATTTTTCTAGGCTTTAGAGCAAGTTGGGAAGCCGATATTTTGGGCAAACTACATAATGCTAAAAAAGCTGCTGTTATTAGATATTTGAAAAGTGTTGAAGGAAAGAATTTTATTATAACAAATTTAGTTGCCGAAATTGCTAATTCTTACTATGAATTATTAGCATTGGATAATCAATTAGAAATTATTAATCAAGCTATTGATTTACAAAAAAATCAACTAGAAATTTTAAAGATACAAAAAGAGGCCGCAGTAGCTACAGAGCTTGCTGTTAAACAGTTTGAAGCACAAGTCTATAACTCTCAAAGTAAGCAATTTGATATACAACAAAATATTACTGAAGCAGAAAATAAGATTAATTATTTATTGGGCAGGTATCCACAAAATATTGTTAGAAATCAAACAACTTTTACTACACAAATACCTACTACTATTCAAACAGGAATTCCATCTCAATTATTACAAAACAGACCCGATATTAAACAAGCAGAATTAGAATTACAAGCTGCTAAATTGGATGTTAAAATAGCTCGTGCAGAATTTTTACCAAGTTTAGGAATCACTGGAGTGCTGGGTTTACAGGGCTTTAAGCCAAAGTATGTGTTACCAAATTTAGAAAACCTTGCTTTTTCTTTTGTTGGCGATTTAGCTGCTCCTATCATCAACAGAAATGCAATACAAGCTGAGTTTAAAAATGCAACTGCCAATCAAATTTCTGCAATGTACGACTATCAAAAAGCTATTTTAAATAGTTATATTGAAGTGTATAATCAAATGAGCAACATTAATAATCTCAATAAATTTTACGAGATAAAAAATAAAGAAGCAACAACTCTTAGCAGTTCAATAGATATTGCAAAAGATTTGTTTAAATATGATAGAGCCAACTATTTAGAAGTATTAACTGTGCAGCGTGATGCTCTATCTGCAAAGCTTGAATTAGTAGAAGCAAAGAAAAATCAATTCATTGCTGTAACCAATGTTTACAAGGCTTTGGGTGGTGGTTGGAGGTAATCAGTTAGGATGATGAAACACACATTGATACAAAAAAATACCTTAGGTTATTGCTTAAGGTATTTTTTTTTATGATAATATCTTATACATCAAATTCATTATTCCAATCTGCTTTTAATTTGCTTGCCTTATCTAACACATCAGCTTGAAGTTGCTTTTTAAATTGCTCTAAAGCTGTTGAAACAGATTCGTCTGAAGTTGCAATAATTTGAATAGCTAAAAGTGCAGCATTTTTTGCTCCATCTAAAGCTACTGTAGCAACAGGAACACCATCAGGCATTTGAAGAATACTTAAAATACTATCCAATCCATCAAGTGATTTTTTACTTTTTATTGGCACACCAATTACAGGAACTGTAGTAATACTTGCAATCATTCCTGGCAAATGAGCTGCTCCACCTGCACCAGCAATAATAGCTTTAAAACCACGAGACTTAGCCACATTAGCATACTCAACTAATCGTAAAGGAGTTCGATGTGCTGAAACGATAGTTAGTTCAAAAGGAATATTAAATTGTTGCAATGTATCAGCTGCTGCTTGCATTATTGAGAGGTCGCTGTCGCTACCCATTACAATTCCAACTATAGCTTTTTGTTTACTCATAACATTTGTTTCGGCTGTGAAATAACAACAAAATAGTTTCTATTCAAAATTGATATGTAAAAGTATTTTGAGTAATAAAAAAAGGCTGCCATTTTAGGACAGCCTCTTTTATATTTTATTGCAGTTGGTTTAAACCAACTACAATGAAATTTATTCCACCACTAATTTTTTAGTAGTTTTTCCTTCACTAGTTATCACACTTACCAAGTAAAATCCTTTACTTAAGTTAGCAATATCAATTGTATTATTACCCATACTTAAATTTTGAGTTTTAACTGCTTTACCATAAAGGTCAGTAACTACAATACTGCCTTTACCTATCAACGTTTCAACGTTTAAACGTATAAACTTTTTTGCAGGATTAGGATACATAGAGAACTCGTTTGTGGTTTCTAGTTTCTCGTTTGTAGCTACGCCACGAGCTGCACAAATAAATACATTACCTACCATTGTTCTGCTGTTGCTACAACCTGCTGCACTAGTGTAAGTGTATTTTAAACTTCCAGCACCCGCAATTAAACCTGTGGTTACAACCCCTGCTGGTGTGGTAACATTTAATACACCTGTTGAACTCCAAGCTCCTCCTGCTGGTGTACCTACTACTGTAAAGGTTCTGTTAGCACAGAAACTACCTGTTGGTGCTCCTGCTTGTGGGTTACCTACTGTGCCTGCTGCATAATTAATGGTGGGTGTTCCTGGTATTGGATTAATAACAACATTTTTAGTAGTAAGTAGTTTACAACCATTTAAAGTATAAGTATAATTAAAAGTAATCGTACCAGCATTTAATGCAGTTATTACTCCAGTGCTTGCATTAATTGTAGCTTGACTTGTTGCTTGCGTACTCCACACACCACCAGCTTGTGTATTGCTTAATGTTATTGTTGAGCCAGCACACACACTTGATGAACCTGTTATTGCTGGCAAAGCACTTAACAAACTTAAGTTTAATGTTGCAGCACTATCGCAACCTGCTGCATTGGTTAAATGTGCCACATAAATACCTGCTGCATTATATGTTGCACCATTAAAACTATAACTTCCGCCTGTACAAATGGTAGCAGTAGTGGTTGATGTTGTTGGAGTACAAGCTGAACTTATATGTATATCAAAAGTCCAGTCATAATAACCACCATTACCAATAAAACCATTAATTTTTTTATAATAAAATAAACCACCACTATATTGCCCATTTTGTATTACCTTAAGTCGTTGAAATAAGAAGTTTTGATTAGAAATAACGAACGTATATTGACTTCCCGAACTAACAGGAACAACATTTGTTAGAATAATTTTAAAGAAATATCCATAAGCATCTTGCCCAATGTTTGTATTAAAGTTCTCGCTTGCTATTAATGTTCCAGCAGGATTATCTCCTAAACGAATATCAAGCAGCCCAATTGAATTTGAAATACTAGGTACACCATCAAAATAAAACTTTACATCTGATAATATGCCAGAACAAGTTGCAGTAAAAGATTGTGCGAGGTCGGTATTAACTGTAAATCCAGCTGCTTGGATTGGAGTGTAATTGATGTTACACTGTGCTTGTAGCTTGCTGCTACCCAATAGCAACATTGTTGTTGCTGCTAAAATTGTAAATGTTTTTTTCATTTGTTTTTTTATAAGTTAGCCTAAAGCGAATACCGCCATAAACCTTAAAATTTGCTGGTTTAGCATAAAACAGTTGCATTTCAAATTTGAAATTGCATATAGATATTATAATAATAATTAAGATGCTTTGCTACACGGGTGTTTAGCTTTAATGAAGCATTGCGTAGTAAACGATATTACGGTTGTAAATTTTTATTAAATCTTCAGCAGGACTGATTAAGAAACGCAGGTATCAAAGTTTTGTATAGCAAAAATAGTTGCAGTAATTTCAATTTAGTAGTGAGAAAAGACATACTTGTAGTGAGATAAGACATATTTAAGCAAGGGCAATTAAAAAATATATTTTATCGATAATAGCTGTAGTGTTCTTCACCAACAGCTATTAGCTTAATCGTTGTTGCTAGGCTTTGCCATACCAAGGGCGAAAGGAACAAGTCAGGCTTTTAGTACCTACCTATTATGCCAAATTGCAGCAGATTGATACTAAGCAGCAACTGCTAGATATATAGCAGAGATTACTCGCCATCTAGCAACTATTGCTCGCCATATAGCAACTATTGCTCGGCATCTAGCAGTTATTGTTCGTTATCGAGCAATTGCTGCTATGCAGCGAGCATTTACTGCTATGTGGCGGGAAGTATTTGCTGCTTAGCAAACAATATTTACTTTTTATAATATCTACTTAACTTTACATATTTTAGTAATATTTTAACATTTTTTTCTTTGTAATCAGCAAGTTATTAAAGAATTTTACTTCCTAAATAATTTAAAAAATGAATATTCCTAATCAAACAAAAAGAGATTTTGCTATCTCTGATAGTTCAATGCTACAAGATAGCCGTACCACATTAGCCCAGTTTAAGCTAGACCAAACCGATTTTAGCAGTTTTGACGCCGATTTTAAAACCCCTTTCGAAACCGTGTGGAAAGATAGCATTACCGATGCTGAAAACGCACCTACTGACGAGCAAATTGTAGATGCACAAGCCAACCTAACCGATGCCGTAAATTTAAAACTAAAAGATTGTGGTGATTATTTTCAAATGTCTAAATACAAAATTGAAAAAGCATTTCCTAATCAAATAGGCGTGTGGAAAGAGTTTGGATATGATAACTACGACGATGCAAGACAAGTACCCGAAAGAATGATGGTGTTTATGAATGTGTGGCACGAAGTGGCATCTAGCATAAAATACAAAACAACCCTTATTGCTGCTGGATTTTTACAAACTGATATTGACGCTATTGTAACTAAAAGACAAGCATTAGTAGATGCCAAAACTACGCAAGAAGTGGCAAAAAACAGCCGACCAGGTGCTACACAAAACCGTATAGCATTAATGAATAAAGTGTGGGAAAACAGGGGTAAAGTTGCCAAAGCTGCTAAGTATATTTATGCTAATAATTTTGCAAAGTATAAAATTTACTTATTGCCTGCAAGTGCCGAGGGCAGCGGTATTTTTAGC
>JANYEB010000198.1 GCA_025363355.1 Chitinophagaceae bacterium
AAGACAGGCAAAACGTGCAGCAGCTAAAGCCAAAAAAGATGCGACACCACCTGCTAATGGATAAACTTTGTGTTCTTACTTTGATACTTTTTAGTGATTTAAAAATACCTCTGCCTTATTCTTAGGGTGGAGGTTTTTTGTAAAAATCAGTAACAAAACGCTGCAAAAGAACTCTTCAACGCTATGCCTCTGTGGTGAAAAACAAACCACAAACACTTTTCCACAACTGTGCAAATCTAAATACCCTTCTTATCAAAATAAGTCCAAAACCCCATCGTTATTGATGTGACAACTTTGCCATAATTCCAAAGCAAAATTTGTACACAAATAAGGTTAAGAATGTGGACATTTCTTAAAAACCAATACGGCTATGAATTGTAGCGTAATCCACACCGTTTATCCACAGTTTGTGAAAACAGAATATTTGGGTAGAAAGTTATGGACTAATATTTTCGTTCTCCGCTAAATGAAATAGTTTGGCAACTGAAACTAACCACCCCTCATAATAAAATTTGAAACGAATGCAACATCAACCCATGCAAAAAGGCTTACAATTCAATCGTCGCTTCACAAAAGATGAAGTGCCAGTGTTTGAACAATTTGAATACGACTATCGTAGTAGTGTGATTAAAAACCCCACCGGCGAAAAAGTATTTGAAATGAATAATGTAGAAGTCCCCAAACAATGGAGTCAAATTGCTACGGATATTATTGCACAAAAATATTTTAGAAAAGCTGGTGTAACACAAGCTGATGGCAGTTTGGGTAGAGAAACTTCTGCTAAACAAGTGGCTCATCGTATGGCTAATTGCTGGAAAGTTTGGGGCGAACGTTATGGCTATTTTGCTACCGAAAAAGATGCTACTATTTTTTACGATGAATTAGTATATAGTATATTAAACCAAAGTTGTGTGCCTAATAGTCCACAATGGTTTAACACTGGTTTACACGAAAGCTATGGCATCACAGGCAAACCTCAGGGTCATTATTATGTTGATGCAAATGATGGTCAGTTAAAGAAATCTCAAAACGCTTACGAGCGTCCACAACCTCATGCCTGCTTCATTTTAAGCGTTAGTGACGATTTAGTAAATGATGGTGGTATTATGGATTTATGGGTGCGTGAAGCAAGAATATTTAAGTATGGCAGTGGTGTTGGAACAAACTTTTCTCAAATACGTGGTAGTGGCGAAAAATTGAGTGGTGGTGGCACTTCTAGTGGTTTAATGAGCTTCTTGAAAATTGGTGATAGAAGTGCAGGTGCTATTAAAAGTGGTGGCACAACAAGACGTGCAGCTAAAATGGTTTGTCTTGATTTAGACCACCCTGAAATAATGGAATTTATTGATTGGAAGGTGAAGGAAGAAGATAAAGTCGCTGCCTTAATTGCTCAAGGATACGATAATCATTATGAAGGCGAAGCATACAACACAGTTGCTGGTCAAAACTCAAATAACTCTGTTCGTATTCCTAACGAATTTTTTAAAGTATTAGAAGAAGGTGGCGATTGGGATTTAAAAGCTAGAACAGATGGCAGAACAATGAAATCAATTCCTGCAAAAGATGTATGGAATAAAATTTCTTATGCTGCTTGGCGTTGTGCAGACCCTGGAACACAATATGATACTACTATTAACGAATGGCACACTTGCCCACAAGGTGGACGTATCAATGCTTCTAACCCTTGCAGCGAGTATATGTTCCTTGATAATACTGCTTGTAATTTAGCATCTATTAACCTTCGTAAATTCTTTAACGAACAAACAAATAGTATTGATGTTGAAGGCATAGAATACATCAGTCGTTTATGGACTGTGGTGCTTGAAATTAGTGTTTTAATGGCACAGTTTCCAAGTAAAGAAGTAGCTCAACTTTCTTATGATTACAGAACTTTAGGTTTAGGTTTTGCAAATCTTGGAACCATTTTAATGATTAGTGGAATTGCTTATGATAGTGAAGAAGCTCGTGGTATTGCAGGAGCTGTAAGTGCTATTATGACTGGCGTTGCGTATAAAACTTCAGCAGAAATGGCAAGTTTCCTTGGAGCTTTCCCTCGTTATGAAGAGAACAAGCAAGATATGTTGCGTGTAATGCGTAATCATCGTGCTGCTGCTTACGATGCTGATGGTGCTTACGAAGGATTGAGTTTGAAACCAGTTGGTATTAAAGCAAACCATTGTCCCGATGCGTTGTTAAAAGCTGCTACAAGAGCTTGGGATGATGCAGTTCAAATGGGTGAATTATATGGTTATAGAAATGCTCAAACTACTGTAATTGCTCCAACAGGAACGATTGGTTTGGTAATGGATTGTGATACAACAGGTGTTGAACCAGATTTTGCTTTGGTTAAATTTAAAAAACTTTCTGGTGGTGGCTATTTCAAAATCATTAACGGTGCTGTACCAAATGCTTTAGAAACTTTGGGCTATACACAAGAAGAAATTCTGGCTATTGAAAAATATGCTGTTGGTAGTGGAAGCTTTGAAGGCTCTCCATACATCAATGCTGCAACCCTTGCAGCCAAAGGTTTTACTGCAGAAGAGATTGCTAAATTAGAAGGAGGATTAAAAGCTGCATTTGCTATCAACTTTGTATTTAATAAATATGTTTTAGGCGAAGAATGTTTATTGCGTCTTGGTTTTACTCAAGATCAAATTAATGATTATGGATTAAATGTGTTAGAAGAATTAGGCTTTACAGATGATGAAATTGAAGCAGCAGGAGATTATATCTGTGGTACAATGACTGTTGAAGGAGCTCCATTTTTAAAAAACGAACATTTATCTGTTTTTGATTGTGCAAATAGATGTGGCAACAAAGGACAACGCTATATTCACGCTCATGGACATATTAGAATGATGGCTGCTTGTCAACCATTTTTAAGTGGTGCAATTTCTAAAACTATTAATCTTCCAAACGAAGCAACTGTTGAAGAAATTGAAGAGTCTTACAAACTAAGTTGGGAGTTAAGTTTAAAAGCTTGTGCATTATACAGAGATGGCAGTAAACTAAGTCAACCATTAAGTAACAAAGCAGATAAGAAGAAAAAGACCACAGACGACAGTCAACTGTCAACAGAAGAAGAAACAACGGTAAACGGTAAACAGTCAACTGTAAACCAAAGCAACATCGTTGACCTCAGCACCCTTTCTGTAGAAGATCTTTTAGAAGAAGTTACAAAACGTATGACAGCTTCTACCGATACTCAATTAAAACGTGCATTATCTTCTATTGTAGAAAGAAAAACTTTGCCAAGCAAACGCAGAGGATTTACGCAAAAAGCTAAGATTAATGGACAAACAATGTTCTTAAGAACTGGTGAATATAATGATGGAACTTTAGGTGAAATATTTGTTGATTTGGCTAAAGAAGGAAGCACTGTTCGTAGTTTAATGAACTGCTTTGCAATAGCTATTTCTGTGGGCTTACAATATGGTGTGCCTTTAGAAGAATTTGTTGAGAAGTTTGTATTCACTCGTTTTGAACCAGCAGGAATGGTAGACCATCCAAACATTAAAACAACCACCAGTTTAGTTGACTTTGTGTTTAGAGCTTTAGCTTATGAATATTTAGGAAGAACAGATTTAGTTCACGTTTTAGATAGACCAGAAGTTGGTAATACTGGCGAAGGTGATGATAATGATGGTTTAAGTTATTTAGGTACTCCAGAATTGAGCAGTGTTCACATTACTGCACCAAGTGCAAATGTTACAGCTTCTCCTGCACCACAAAAATTACAACGTGCAGCAGTTGCAGCAAAATCCGACAGTGGTTTTGATATGATAAACGCAGCAGCAAAATCAATGCAAAGCGATGCTCCATCTTGCAACACTTGTGGACATATTACCGTTAGAAGCGGCACTTGCTACAAATGCTTAAACTGCGGAAACAGTTTGGGTTGCAGTTAAAATAAATTGTACTTTAAGTCTCTTTTTAAAAAATAAAAGCTGCCTATTAAGGCGGCTTTTATTTTTTAAAAAACTGTATTGTTACTAAAGAATACTATTCTCTTACTTTTGCTATATGAAACAAACTACGTTCAAAATATTTGTTTACGGTTCTTTGCGAAGCGGATTTCAGTCTCCTGCTTACAATTACATCAGTAAGTATTTTACATTGGTTGGCAATGCTACAGCAAAAGGGTTGTTATTAGATATGGGCGATTATCCTGTTGCAATACCAACAAATGAAGATAAGTTTATAGTAGGCGAGTTGTACAACATTACAAATATTGAAGCATTTGACTTTGCAATTGCTCAGTTAGATGATTATGAGGGTTTGAATACTGAAGAAGGCGAAGCATCTTTTTATAAGCGTTCAGTAGAAGAAATTTATATTAATAACACCACAGAGAAAGCCTGGGTTTATTGGTTTACAGGCAATGTAGCTAATAAACAAATTGTAGACAGTGGAGATGTTTTAGCGTACATAGAAAACAAGAAAAACAACTAATTACTTTGGCTGACAATCAACATAAAAAAATATACTTTTTATCTGACTTTCATTTGGGTGCTCCCAACTATGAGAGTAGTTTAATTCGTGAAAAAAAAGTAGTAGCTTTTTTAGATTCCATAAAAGATACAGCAAAAGAAATATTTATTGTTGGTGATATTTTTGATTTCTGGTACGAGTATAAAAATGTTGTTCCTAAAGGCTATGTAAGATTGCTTGGAAAGCTTGCAGAATTAACAGATAGGGGCATTCAGATACACTTTTTCTTGGGCAATCACGATATGTGGATGAGTGGCTATTTTGAAAGAGAACTGAATATTTCAGTTTACAGCGAACCAAAAGTTTTTGAACGTTTTGGTAAGAAATTATATGTTGGACATGGAGATGGTTTGGGTCCAGGAGATGAAGGTTATAAGTTCTTAAAAAAGATTTTTAGAAATCCAATTTGTCAATGGCTGTTTGGTTTTGCACACCCAAGTATTGGTATTGGCGTGGCAAACTATTTCAGCAGAAAAAGTCGTGCTAAAACCGGCAATAGCGATGAAATATTTTTAGGAGAAGACAAAGAATGGCTCATTATTTATTGTAAAGAAGTTTTACAAAAAGAACATTTCGATTATTTTATTTTTGGTCATAGACATCTTCCTTTAACCATTCAATTGAACGAAAAAAGTAAGTACATTAATTTGGGAGATTGGATAAGACATTTCACCTACGCCGAATTTGATGGAAATAATTTAGAACTAAAAAAATGGGAAGATTAATCTTTGCCATATCACTTTTCTTGCTTGCTTTTATTGATACTTCAAAAGCAAATGATTCCACATTACAGCTACAACTCGTTAAATCCATTCAAGGTAATTATAAAAGTTTCGAGCTTGATAATCTTGGTAATATTTACTTAGTTACAGACAATAATCAACTTAAAAAACTAAACTCAAGCTTTGATAGTGTTGCTTCATTTAATGATACTAGACGTTATGGAGCTTTAACATCAATTGATGTAAGCAACCCACTTAAAATACTACTTTTTTATAAAGATTTTTCTACAGCTTTAGTATTAGATAGATTTCTAAATGTTATCAATACTATTGATTTACGTAAACAAGGTATATTACAAATAAGCTCTATTGCTTCAAGCTATGATAGCAAAATCTGGTGTTATGATGAAGTGGAAAATAAGCTAAAAAAGATTGATGATAATGGAGATATTCTTTTTGAATCAACTGATTTTAGAATGCTGTTTGATAATTCAGCAACAGTTCAAAAAATTATTGATTCAGATGGAAAAGTTTATTGCTACAACAAACAAACAGGGCTTTTGGTTTTTGATTACTATGGAGGCCTTAAGCATAAATATTCCATCATTAATTTAGATGATATTGAAATAAAAAATGATGTTTTAATAGGTTACAAAAGCGATTCATTAGTCACATATAACTTGCCGTTATTTAAGCAAAAAAGTATTACTATAAAATTAGGTAATTGCATAGCTACAAAAAAAAGTGTTCAACAAAATATGTTTTATGCTTTATGCCTAAATGAATTTAATATTTATAGAATAAAGTAAACAAAAAAGGCAACCCAATAAAGAGTTGCCAAGATTTTAATTTGTGGACCTGAGGAGAGTCGAACTCCTGTCCAAACATAATCACCATAAGCTTTCTACACGTTTATTTCTTTATTAATTGTGGGCAATATGCAGGAAAAGAACAAACCAACATAAAGCTTAGCTGAATAGTCTTTTGCAATAGTCACAGCCTTCTATTACAGCAGCTTGCATTTATTTTGAGTCGGCGGCGAAGCTTGGTAACAAGCCAACCTGCTTGGCGGCCCAAATGACTAGTTAATCACTGATTAAGCAGCCATGGCATACGAAGTATTGCCAGTTAATGTTTGAGTATTCAGATTAACGTGTTAATTACACAACACACGACGTGCTTACACCTACCGCAACCTATGCTGTCAAAACCAATACAGGCCCATAGTTTATAAAATGTTTGATGTAAAATTTTGAAGAACTTCTGCAAATGTAAACTAGTATGCCAATACTAAAGAATTAGTTTTATTAAACAACACTTACACCAGTTTTGTTAATACTAGAAATATGCGTATGAAATTCAATACCAGTTTTGGAATAAACTTCTTTCATAGCTAATTCAACAGAAGTAGCAGTTTCAGCAGTTCTACTTAACATAAAAATGCTTGGTCCACTGCCACTAATGCCACCACCTAAAGCACCAGCATTTTTGCAAGCATTTTTTACTTCATAAAAATATGGAATGAGTTTACTACGATATGGTTCTACTACAACATCTTCTAAACTTCGACTGATTAAATCATAATCGTGTTGCATAAAACCTGTTACCAATCCTGCAACATTTGCCCATTGTGTTACAGCATTTTTTAATGGAATTTCTTTAGGCAAAATATTTCTTGCATCTGCAGTTTTTACTTCAATTTGAGGGTGAAGAATCGTAACAAATAATTCTGGATAATCAATTGAAATAATATCTAATGGATTGTTTGAACGAATAAGTGTAATACCGCCAAACACAGCAGGAGCAATATTGTCAGCGTGTTTAGCACCACTTGCAACCTCTTCTCCAAATATTGCAAAGTCAACCAATTGTTGTTTAGAATATTTTTTGCTAAGCAAATAATTTGCAGCAACCATAACACCAGCAGCACTTGCAGCACTACTGCCAATGCCACTTCCTGGCTTTATTATTTTATTGCTTATAAGATGAAAGCCTTTTATGTTTTTTTCTTGCTCCAACATTTTTAATAATGCAACACCGCTTACATTTTTTGTAGCATCAGTTGGCAAGTTATATTCATCAATATTTTCAATAGTTACACCAACTTTGTCACTCAACGACAACGTAAATTCATCACAAGGATTATCTAAACACAAACCCAAAATGTCAAACCCACAAACAATATTGGCAACAGTTGCGGGTGATTTTACTTTTACAGAATTCATTGAACAAATTTAGGTTGATAAGCGAATAAATTTTAACGTGAATAATAATAAGTTTATTTTAAAAAGTCTGGTTATTATTGCAACAATATTGTTTTACCAATATTTAACGACTGTCTGCCTTTTATTCAATTTAAAAAATAAGTAAGTGAAAATTAATGTTTCAAATGCAACGTTTTCATCTATTGTGGGCATTGGTCAAAAAGTAAAAAAAGCAGCCAAGGAATCTGGCGAAACGTACTTAGAACTCAATCGTGGCGTAAATGCTGTAACGCAAATTGAGTTAGATAAAATTAAGGAGCAAGTAAATTTTAACACTAAAGATTTTCAGGTGTATGCTCCCAATCTTGGAATTGAAAGTTTTAGAAAAGCTATTGCCAAAGAATATTTTCCTTCAGTTGCACACGATGGTTTTGAAGCCAATATTGCTATTACGCCAGGAGGTATGCCAGCATTGGATTTGGTGATTCAGTTGTTGAATGTAGAGACCATTTATTTTCCAAAATTTTATTGGGGTTCTTATTCTAAAATGGCAACTATTCGTCATAAAATGTTTTCGTTTTATGATGGACTTGAACAATTTGAAACTACACAATTTAACGATTCAAGCTGTGTGTTTATCTGCGATCCAAGCAATCCTACTGGTATTAAACTTGATGATGTTTTTTTATATTCAGCTATTGAGAAAATAACTAAAACAGGTGCAATAGTCATCTTTGATTCCCCTTACAGAAAGCTATTTACTGATGATGATTTTTTTGATAAATTAGCCAAACTTGATAATCTTATTATAACCGAATCTTTCTCAAAATGGGTTGGTTTATCTGGGTTAAGAATGGGCTTTATATTTTGCAAGAACAAAGCCTTTAACTCTGAATTAAATATAAGATTGTTGTATGAGTTTAATGGCGTTAGCACAGCACCTCAAATAATTATTGAAAAGATTCTTACAACCACTGAAGGAAGAAAAGCTTTAGATGTTTTTAGAAAAACAACTACTGAAAATATTGCTAAGAATATTGATTACTTACACAAGAATAATTTGCTTGTAAAAGAGATGTATGATGATAGTAAACCCTTAGGAATATTTGCTGTAATTACTAAGGCTGAAGACTATTTATTTCAACATAAAATCGGTGCTGTGGGGATGGATAAGTTTGTGTATCACGACAGAGATTTTTGGTCATCCTATTCACGTATTTGCGTTTCGGTTGAACACGAAATTTTTAAAGAGTTTATATCTAAAATTATTTAAAGAGATAAATAATAAAAAACCTTGAAGATTTTTAAAATCTTCAAGGTTTTTTATTATTTGCTTGTGGTCTTTATATTTTATTTAGCCAATCTAATAATATCTGCAAAAACACCACTTGCCGTAACATCAGCTCCAGCTCCACACGGCGTTCAACTCTCTCTGAAAAACGCAAGGCAGCCAAATGACATAACGGCAAGGGAACTGGATAGCGGCCGATGTCGACGAGGTCGAGATTG
>JANYEB010000216.1 GCA_025363355.1 Chitinophagaceae bacterium
CTTGCAACTCCAATTTCTGGACCAGCGTGTGTGTAAGCACCAGCGTGACTAATTCTAGCAATACTACTACCAACTGCATTAACTACTCCAAAAATGAAAGCACCTTTTTCTTTGGCACTTTCTAAAGCAACCAAAGTATCTGCAGTTTCACCACTTTGAGAGATAGCAATAATTACATCGCCTTTGTTAATTACTGGATTTCTATACCTGAATTCACTTGCATATTCAACTTCAACAGGAATTCTGCATAGTTCTTCAAAAACATATTCTGCAATTAAACCAGCGTGCCAACTTGTACCACAAGCTACAATAACAATTCTTTGAGCATTGCATAATGCTTCGAGATGATTATCAATACCGCTCATTCTAATTTCGCCAGTATGTGTTAGTAATCTACCTCGAAGGCAATCGAAAATTGTACTTGGCTGCTCATAAATTTCTTTCAACATAAAGTGATCATATCCACCTTTTTCAATTGCAGCTAACTCCATATCTAGTTTTGTGATGAATGGAGTCTGTTTTTCGTTACCTAAATTCTTTAAGATTAATTCATCAGCTTTAACTATAGCAATTTCATAATCATTTACATACACAACTTCTTTAGTGTACTCAATAATTGGTGTTGCATCACTTGCAAGAAAATGTTCACCTTTGCCAATACCAATTACTAATGGACTTCCTTTGCGAGCTGCAATAATTGTAGTAGGATCTGATTTATCCATTAAAAGAATGCAATAAGCACCAACAATTCTCTTTAAAGCTATTCTAAGAGCTTCTTCAAGTGGGCAAGCATTGTTTTGTTGAATATCTTGAATGAAGTTTAATAGAACCTCAGTATCTGTATCGCTTGAAAAAGTATAACCTTTATTTAAAAGTTCCTGTTTAATAGATGTATAATTCTCAATAATCCCATTATGAATCATTGTAAAATTTCCATTGTTGCTTAAATGAGGATGTGCATTTCTATCACTTGGTTCACCATGAGTTGCCCAACGTGTATGACCAATACCAATATTTGCTTGTATATCTTTACCGACAATAGATTCTTCTAAATCAACAACTTTTCCCTTTTTTTTATAAAGTTTCAAGCCATCTTTATTTATTAGGGCAATCCCTGCACTGTCATATCCACGATATTCCAATCTTTTTAATCCTTTGATGATTACAGGATATGCTTCTCTAGGTCCAATGTATCCAACTATTCCACACATATATTGAGATTATTATTAAGTTGCAATATTATTCCATTTTAAGCATATTAGTTAAGTTTGCTTTTTCTAATTATTTCATTTAAAATAAACTTATAATTAATATTATGTTAAGTAATAATATTGGACGTAAGACTAAACACTTTCCTATAACCAATCATTTGAGTAAATTAAAAGAGCCAATGCTTTTTTAGCATTGGCTCTTTTAAGGATTTCTTTTTTACTATTCAATAATTAATTTTTGAGTTTTTGTTCCTTCAGCAGAACTAACACTTACAAGATATAATCCTTTGCTTAATTTAGAAATATCTAAATTGTTGTTTCCGATACTTAAAGATTTTGTGATAACACTTTTACCATAAATATCAGTTACATTAATTTGAGATCCACTAACTGCATATTCAAAATTTAGATTTACAGAACCTTTTGCAGGATTTGGGAATAAAGAAAAATCTTGACTAACACGATTATTGTTCAAGCTAACTCCACGACCTGCTGGGCAATTAAAACCATTTCCAACCATTGTTCTACTATTAGAACAGCCATTAGAATTTGTGTATGTATATTTAACAGAACCTGCACCAACAGCATTGATATTTACTGTATCTAAACCTGTAATACTAACTACCCCTGTTGCTGTGAATACACCTGAAGGAACGTTTGGAGAACCTGCTACTCTGAATTTTTTACCCACACAAAAACTACCTGTTGGTGCCCCTGCTTGAGGATTACCTACTAAACCTGGTGCATAAGTTATTGAAGGAACATTAGGAATTGCATTAACTGTTATTGATTTTGCTGCAAAATTTGTACAACCAGCATTTGATAATGTGTAACGAACAGAAACTGTTCCTGAATTAGTTCCTATTAAAGAACCTGATGAATTTATTATAGCAGTACCACCAAGTGATGTTACACTCCAAGTGCCACCAGCTGTGCTATTTGTAAAGGTTGTTGAAGATCCAACACAAACACTTGAATTGCCTCCTATTGCAGGAACTATTGGAATTGTACCTACAAACAATCTAGCAGCGTTTGAGCCTTGATTTAATCCAGTTGAGCCAACAGCAGTTACACCTAAATATAATCCATTTAATAATAAAGAAGGATTTGTAACTGTTAAAGTATTTGTATTATAACCAGAGAAAGTTGTACCAGCATTAGAAGCATTAATAGGATTCCATATTAAACCATCTGTCGAAGCTAACCAAAAATAGCTAACTGCATTGCTTGCAGCAGTTACAAATGAAGTTGATGCATTTGTGCAAACAGATTTATTTGTTGGTTGTGTTGTAAATGATGGTGGAGCAACTCCAACAACAGGGGCACTAATGTTAATATTGTCTATAGACATTTCTTTAACGTGTGTAGTTCCAGTAATATTAATTACAATTACTCCGTTTATGTTGCTGAAATTTGGATCTGTTGAAGTAGTTACTGTAACCCAATTTGCACCAGGCATTGCAACAAAGTTTTGTGTAGAACCAGTATTAGAGCCATTAACAACACCTGCAAGAATCATTGGTATTGGTGCAGCAGAATCATTATCAATTTTTACCATTACAGAATTTAGTTGGAATCTAGAATTGTTGGTCGAGGTAAATGCAAAAGTTTGATAAAGTGTTGGAACACCTGGAGGCGTAACATTTGTTGCTGTCATAGCTCCATCATAAGCTCCTGTTCCTTTGTCAACTTGTGTAATTACATAAGCTCCTATCGCTCCAATATGAAAACTCCAACCTGTGCTTGAAACGTTAGTAGCTGTCATAACAGATGGATAAGCTGTTCCTGTAGCAAAAGGATACTGGTCGAAAGCGGGGTTATTAAAACCCGTTGTGCCATAAGCTGGAACTTGTCCAAAAGATGAAACACTAATTAATGATGTTGCAATAAGCAAGCATACAGCATACTTAATGTTTTTAAGATTTTTTTTAAAGGTTTTTGTAGTAAAACCCATTGAGATGTTTAATTGCTTCATAAGTAGAAATTTTTAATTGTAAATGTATGTAAATTTATAGAAAAATAGTTAGTAAAAGCTTTATAGCATAATTATGCAATTACGAAGACGAATTTTGCAAGAAAAAGGTTGCTTTAATGGGAATAATTTTTTTTCATCGTATTTTAATGCACATTGAGATGAACACGGATAAAACATCTAAATTCGCTTTACTTAAACCAATAACGCAATGGCTATTTTAAAATTTAGAGCATATTTAGAGGAAGATGAATCTGTTTATAGAGATATTTCTGTTAAACACACACATTCATTTAGTGATTTGCACTTTCATATTTTAAAGGCTTATGAGTTTGATAATAAACATCAAGCTACTTTTTATAGAAGCAACGATAATTGGCAACGTGGCAGAGAAATTAGTTTTGAAGTGTATGAAAAAAAGTATGTTGCTTCTCCCCTTTTAATGGCAGAAACTACTATTGGAAGTGAAATTAAAGATACCAACCAAAGATTTATTTATGAGTATGATTTTGCTAAAAATTGGACATTCTTAGTTGAACTAATCAATATTACTAAAGAGGAAGATCCAAGAGTTTTTTATCCCGCAGTTACCAGAACAGAGGGAATTGGTCCTCAGCAATACGGTACGAAAAGTTTATTGGGTGAAAGATTTGCTGATATTGAAGAAAAATACGATTTAAAAGAAACCCTAGATGGCTTTGGTGAAGAAGGTGAAAATGTTTCAACCGATGTTACCGAAGAATAAAATCAATTTTTCTTTATCTCATTATTGTAATTTTTTCAATTCCTATTTTATCATCAAATAGAAATTGTAAAAAATACTGTCCAGTAGGATAGCTTGACACATCCAGTTTAATTAAATTAGATGTGTTTTGTTTCCAATTTATAATTCCTACTTTTCTACCATCAATATTTAATAAAATAATTTCTTTCAGTTTGTTAGTATTTTCTTTAAAGTAAATATTTAGTTTATTATTTGCAGGATTTGGAGAAATACTGATTACTCTACTGTTATCGATCAAGTTAATATTTCTTGTTAAACTATATTCTCTTTTGCCATCAATATTAACTACCTCAAGTCTATAAAATATTTGCTTAGCTGTAATATCTACTCCAACTAAATCATCTTTAAAAGTATAAGCAGCAGCAAAACCCTTAGCATCTAATTTACCAATTGTTGTAAAATCAACTCTATCAACACTTCTTTGAACATTAAAAAAAGATGTATTGATTTCTTGCAAAGTGTTCCAATAGTTTGTTACTTGTTTTCTCTTTGTAATAAAATCTTCGGTTAGTGCTATTTCATAAACGCCAAATTTAACAGGCGTTAAAACTGATTGTGTGTATTTAGAAAACAGCTTAATGTTATCTAAATAAATATTATTTCCAAAATTCTCAGTACATCTAAATCTTACTTGTATTTTATCTCCAGTATTGAAATTTAGAGGAATTAAAATTGAATCTTTTCTCCAGTTATTTGCTTGAGGGATAAACTCAATATCATAACTCTGGTTTTGATTAATCGTTTGCAAACCATTGCCACCTTTTTTCCAAACTTTTGTCCAAGTGTTACCACAGTCATTTGTAACATCAATTTCTAAACTATCAAAATTAATTCCAGTAGATGTAGGTGTAAACTTTGTAGCGTGAGCATAATCAAACACCAAATAACAGCTATCTGCATTGTTATAACTTTCAAAAACTGGTGTGATAATATCATCTTTTCTACCTTTATTGTCATAGTAATAATTGGGGATAAGGCAACTTGATGAACTACCACTTCCTGCAAGATTTGTTTTAGTCCAACTAATTGCATCAACAGGTTCTTGATTAATAAACCAATTTTGTGGCGGAAATGTATTGCCTTCAAACTCTTCTGCAATAGGTATGATTGTTATTGGAGTAATAAAAAAAGTACTCAATAAAGTATCATTCATCAAATATTCGTCGTTTAAATTATTGGGTAATGACGAATACACTTTAATCTGATGATTTCCTCTGCTGACAGTTGTTTGATTTAGTGTTATAATCGTAGAATCATTCTTAGTAAGATTTCCATTCCAATTAGTGTTTACAATACTTCCACCATCAATAGCATAATTTATTTTTAAAGAGTTAATGCTATTATTTCCATTATTCTTTACAATAACTTTAGGATAAATTATTGTATCGCAAGATGCATTAATTGGAGAACTTAAACTATTAATTGCAATATCTCTTTTATATCTAACATCAAAACCAATATTATCAATAAACAAATTATTGCCTTTTCCATTCACACTTTTAAATGCAAACATCAAGTTGTTGTTTATGTTGTGTGATGTAAGATCCAGTTTTATTTGCTGCCATTTATCAATTCCAAAAGGATAAAATATAGAATCAGTAGTACTGCTTACTGTTGCTAAATCAAGTCCCCCTTTTTTCCATAAACTTGTGTAAGTATTGCCACAATCAGCTGATACCAATACCTCCAAACTATCAGCAATGGGAAAACCTGTATTTTTATATTTATACGCATACCAAAAACTCAATTCAAGCGAATCTGTATTTGTAACTTTGTATAAAGGGCTTGTTAAAATATCAACTGCTCCCAACAAAGTATTATAGTTGTAATTATACATCACCATACTGTAAGCATCTCCTGCACCAGTATTGCTTGTATCAGCTGCTGTATGAATCCAGCTAATATCATTATCAGGATTTATAGTTCTCCACTCTTGTGTCGGAAAATATGGAGGGAAATCAAAATTTTGAGCAATATTTCCACTCCCATTGATATATGCAGTTCCTACTATTTCTGCTGTTTTACCATAAGAATATTGATTGCTTCCATCAACACTCCACACTTTAAAATAATGTAAGAAACTATTGTTATTAGGTAGTGTAAATCCATTAGCATTTCCTTTATAAACAACCGTCCCCTCTCCCACTAATTTATCTCCAATATTATAAATAGTTCCATTAGTCAAACTCCCAATTCCATTGACGTTACTGTATGCAATGATTACATCATTACTGTTTGCATTTTTATTCCAGTTAACATTAAGTGAATTACAATTGTTAGTAGCCCAAACACTATCAACAACAGCTACATTTAATCCTGCAAAAATTGCCTGAGATTTTTGCAATGCTTTTAAAGCATTCAATCTTCCTGTTCCCAATAATCCAATAAAATTTGGATTAAGGGCATCTATATTATCTGTTGTTGAAAGCAATATATCCCTTACATCGCTGGCAGATGCTTTACCAGAAAGCTTTGAAACAATTAATGCTGCAACACCTGCAACGTGAGGGCAAGCCATTGATGTGCCATGATCTCCTGCATAGCCACTAAAAGAAGTGGTACTTAAAATCTGGCTGGCTGGTCCATTATTATAATCGCCACCTGGAGCAGCAATATCAACCCACGAACCAAATGTTGAATAGTTAGCTTTTGCATCTCTGTTATTTGTTGAAGCAACACAAATTACCCTGTCATAAGCCGATGGATAATATTTAATAGTTCTGCTAACATTGCCTGCTGCAAATATTACCAATCCACCCTGCAAAGCACTTCCACCACCATTAGCAATAAAATAATCTATAGCATCCATCACAGAAAGCTCATAAATATTTTCAATATCATAAGCCCAGCTATTACTACTAATAGCAGCCCCTTTATCAGCAGCATAAACAAAACCTTCTGCCAAACCTGCACTTTGATTGCCTTTAAATATTTGCACACTCATTAATCTAACACCACTATTTACTGTTCCATCTCCACCAGCAATTCCACTAACACCAATGCCATTATTGTTAACAGCAGCAATAGTTCCAGCAGTATGTGTGCCATGATAACCTTGCACAATCGTGTCATTGTTATCAATAAAATTAAAACTTTTGCCCACTGCAATATTTTGTGCTAAATCTGGATGATCCAGTTGAATACCCATATCATGAACTGCCACTAAAACATTGGGTTTACCAGTTTCTATATCCCAAGCATCAACAACTTTTATATCTTTTCCTGCTGTGCCATTTCCTTGTCCTGTATTGTTGTAACTCCATTGTTCATTGAATCGTGGGTCATTGGGTGTAAATGTTACTGAAGATTGATGTTCTTCTGCAACATCTAATAAATGCTTTTTATAAACAGGTTCAACAACATCAAAAAGATTGGTCTTTTGCAAAGCCAGGTATAGCAGCTTTACATTTTGAGTTTTATCAAACTCAATATTAAACCATAAATCAAGATTCCATTGCTGATGCTTTGCTTGCTGTTCTTGTTGTTTAAGAACATTGCTAAACGTTAAACTGAACTTATTAAACTTGAATTGAGCAGCAATTTGATTTAAAGCAGCGTTATTAAACAACAGCTCATTAATATTTGCAGAAGTTAAATGCAATCTATCAAAAGATGTTCTGCGAAATTTAACAGCCATCTTGCCTGTTTCATAAGCTGAATCATTTAATGTGAGTACATTAATTGCAGGAAGATTTCTTTGAGAAGTATTGTAAGTTTGAGAATATATTTTTTGAGAACAAAATATGACGATAATAATCCAAACTTTTTTCATTGATTAGCTTTTACTCACTGTGAAAGTACGATAATATCACAACACAGTTTCTAATGTTTTAAAGCACAGATTCTGCATCTAGGCTCATAGATATCTTTTTCACCCAACAACACTTGTCCTTCTTGTGTGGTTTTTCTATAACTAATATTAGCAATATTGCCACACTTAACACAAATAGCGTGAAGCTTAGTTATATAATCTGCTTTAGCAAGCAAGTTAGGCATTTGTCCAAATGGATTGCCTAAATAATCCATATCTAATCCAGCAACAATTACACGAATTCCTTGTGTGGCAAGGGTTTCACAAACATTGGCAATTTCTGCATCAAAAAATTGTGCTTCATCAATACCAACAACATCCACATCATTTGCCATCAATAAAATGTTTTGAGAGCTGGATACTGGTGTACTTAAAATAGCATTTGAATCGTGGCTAACCACATTCACTTCATCATAACGTGTATCAATAGTTGGTTTAAAAATCTCAACTTTTAAGTTAGCTATTTTTACTCTTTTTAACCTGCGTATTAACTCTTCAGTCTTACCACTAAACATACTACCACAAATCACTTCAATCCATCCTCTTCTTTCCCCACTAATATTTGGCTCTATAAACATTTCTTAAAATATTAACATTTTGAATTTGCTTGACTATTTCCTCTACTTTTAATCGCGTCAAAAATATAGTTTAAAATGGAAAGAGTACAGACACTTATTAACAAATTGAAAGAACAATTAGATAATACAGCAACACAACAACAAATGCTGCAAACAACCCAATTATTATTGGCAGAATTGCAAGGTTTGGAAGAAACTGGGCAAGAAGGAAAAGTGAGTGTTATTATGCCCCAATCTTTTTTTCAAAAAGAAGTTGTTGAGCATATTGTTGAGGAGAAAAAGCCAGTTGAAGAAATTAAAGAATATGTTGTAGAAGAACAACCTGCTGAAGTTATTGTTGAGAAATTACCAGAACCTGTTGCCCCTATCCTATCTAAACCAAAAGAAATTTATAGCTTGTTGGTAAATGATTCTGATATGCCACCAACACTGGCATTGCAAGAGAAAAAAGAAACCTTTGAATTAAATGATTTGGTTACAAATGAAAAGCAAAGTTTCAATGACCTTTTAAAGGAAGACAAAAAAGAAGTTGCATCTACATTAACCGATCATCCTGTTAAAGATTTAAGAAAAGCAATTGGCATCAACGATAAATACACGTACATTAGTGAACTATTTCATGGTGATGAAGCAATGTATGAACGTAGTATTAAAACGGTAAATGGATTTTCGGTTTATCCCGAAGCTGAACAATGGATAAAAAGAGAATTATTTACCAAGCTTTGTTGGGAGAATGAAAGTGAAATTGTTAAACAGTTTGATCAATTGGTGAGAAGACGTTTCTCATAAATGTAATCTATAATTTTTGCTGTTGCACCAGCTTTTGAACTAACAAAATTGCCAGCATTACTGCAGGTAATTTTATAGAAGGACTCATCGTTTAATAAATCGTTCAATGTTTCTTCCAGTTCAAGAGCATTTTCAACAGTAAATGCTCCATCATCTTCTACTAAACCAACAGCTTCAATATATTTTTCGTAGGTAGGTCCAAAAATAACAGGCTTAAAATAAGCTGCTGCTTCCAATACATTGTGCACCCCATCGCCACCAAAACCACCACCAACATAACAAATGGTAGCATATCTGTAAAGCTGGCTCAGCATTCCAATATTATCAATGATTACCACATTGCAATCTGCATTCGCTTTATCAATTTGAGAATACAAAACCGAGTGTTTATATAACTTCATACATTCATTCAATCTGTCTTCATCAATCTCGTGTGGGGCTATAATAAATTTAATTTCTGGATGTGTGTTTGCATAATGGTCAAGTTCTTCATCATCTTCTGTCCAAGTGCTGCCAGCAACAATTACTTTATTGTTACCAATAAATTGTTCAATAGCTGTAAAGCTTTTTTGTGCAGATGTAATTTCAATTACTCTGTCAAATCTAGTATCACCACTAATAGTTACATTATTAATTATGCCAATGCTCTTTAATAAACTAGCAGATTGTTCATCCTGCAAAAAGAAATGAGCAAAACATTGCAGCATTGTTTTGTGCAAACCGCCATACCATTTAAAAAAGGGTTGACTTTCTCTAAAAATACCAGAAACTAATATCAATGGAATATTCCTTTTTTTAGCTTCAGTAACAAAATGAAACCAAAACTCATACTTAACAAATACTACCAAAGTGGGATTCACAATATCATAAAATACCTTGGCATTTGCTGCAGTATCTATTGGTAAATAAAATATATAATCTGCACCGGCATAGTTCTTTTGAACTTCATAACCAGATGGAGAAAAGAAGGTTAATAACACTTTAAAATTTGAGTTGTGAACTTTTAATTTTTCTATAATGGGTCTCCCCTGCTCAAACTCTCCTAACGATGCACAATGTACCCATACAATTTTGTCATCATTATCTCCTAGCTTTTCTTGAATTTCTTGCAAGATATTCTTTCTTCCATTTACCCAAAGCCTAGCCTTTTTATTATATAATCCTACAGCTATGGCAACCAATGAATATAATTGTATAAAAATATTGTAAAGCAGCATCATTGAAGCGAATGTAGTATTTGTTTAAAAAAAGTGAATAATTTTCTATTGCCAAACTAGTCATAGGTATAATTTAAAGAGGAAATGTATGAACATCGATGAAACAAATTTCTATTCCATTTTTGTCAATAGATAGCCTGAATTTGTATTTTATTTTTCTGCAAAATGTTATATTTAATATGACGGATAATTTAAATTATATTAATAACTTAACCAATTTTTCATCAACTCCTCTCCTTTCGGTGTCATAATACTTTCTGGATGAAATTGTATTCCTTGCACATCAAATGTTTTATGTTTAATGGCCATTATATTTCCATCATCGTCAGTTGCAGTAATTATTAAATCATCGGGCAAACCATCTTTATCAATTACCCAACTATGATAACGCCCAACTAACATTGACATTTCTATATTTTTAAATAGTATTTCATGTTCATCAGCTTTAATATTTGTTTCAATACCATGATAAACTGTTTCAAGATTTTTAAGTTTTGTACCAAATGCAAGCCCAATTGCTTGATGCCCTAAACACACGCCTAATATGCTTTTGGTAGATTGATAGTGTTTGATTACTTCCATTGTTTTACCAGCATCTTGTGGTAATCCTGGTCCTGGGGATAGAATAATTTTATCAAATGCCTTCAATTCACCTAATTCAAATTTATCATTCAACAATACTGTAACATCTGTTGAAATAATGCTTTCAACCAAGTGCACAAGATTGTAGGTAAACGAGTCGTAATTATCAATGATTACAACTTTTGCATTTGCGATATCAGTTATTAATGACATTTAAAAGTTAAATATATTGTTAATACAAAATAACAGTGTGTTAGCTATTCAATTTTGCTTTTCTTTTGCAATCAAATTAAAAGCAATAACTATATATGCCAGAAATAATTAAGGTGAATGGTCTTTGCAAAACCTTTGGCAAACTTCAAGCTGTAAATAATTTATCATTTAGTGTTAATGAAGGTGATGTTTATGGATTTCTTGGTCAGAATGGTGCTGGCAAAAGCACCACTATCAGAATGCTGTTGACATTAATAGCTCCTTCATCAGGTACTATAGAACTATTTGGCAAATCATTATCTAGCCACAGAAAAGAAATTTTATCGCAAATTGGAGCAATGATTGAGCGACCTGATTTGTATAAATATCTATCAGCTTATGATAATTTAAAACTATTTGCAAAACTTAGTGGTTGCAAGATTACAAACCAACTATTGATGAACCAACTTGAAATGGTTGGTCTTGCAGATAGAGCTAAAGATAAAGTAAAAGGGTTTTCTCAGGGAATGAAACAACGGCTTGGAATTGCCATTGCATTAGTTCATAATCCTGCTTTAGTAATTTTAGATGAACCAACTAATGGATTAGACCCTCAAGGAATTGCTGACATTAGAAATCTTATTAAAAGCTTGAGTACAGAGCATAAAAAAACAGTTGTTGTTTCATCGCATCTTTTAAATGAAATTGAACAAGTTGCTTCGCGAATTTTAATTATAGATAAAGGAAGAAAAATTATTGAAGGCACTACACAAGAATTGTTAGACCCCAATCAAACTGTTGTTGATATTGAAACTAATGATGCACAAAAAACATATACACTGCTGTCAGCTTTAACTTGGAAAAACCATTTACAACCTTTAATAAACGACAAGATTTCATTAACACTACATAAACATCAAATACCGGATTTGCTTAGAAGTCTTGTGAAAATGAATATTGATGTTTATGCTTTGCAACAACGCCATAGTTTAGAAGATTATTTTTTAAAAGTAACAAGCGGAAATTATGTACAACCTGTTTAAATTAGAACTCTACAAAATATTCAAAAGACCAAGAACTTACTTATCTTTTGCAGCCATCACAGCATTAATTGTCATCATTCAAATTGGTTTATTGAAAGATGGTAAAGAGTATATTTCATTTGTTTTGGCCGACCTTGGCAACAGTTTTGAAATCAATGGAAATCTTTGCAATGGCTACTTTGTATGTTTTTGCATTTTACAATTATTACTCATTCACGTGCCTTTGTTGATTGCATTAATTGCTGCAGATATGATTAGTGGAGAAGCCAATATGGGAACCTTGAGATTGCTGCTTTCAAAACCTATAACAAGAACAGAATTTGTTCTAGCAAAATTTGCAGCTGCATCAGTTTATACATTGCTGCTTTTAATTTGGGTTGCAATACTTGCATTGTTTGTTAGTATGGCAATTTTTGGAACCGATGATATATTTCTTGTAAAAAATAACTATGCTGTTCAAATTGCAAAAGATGATATTTTTTGGAGATATATCGGTGCTTTCTTTTTTGCGGCTTTAGCAATGTTAACTGTTGCAGCACTCGCATTCTTTTTATCGCAATTTGCCGAAAACTCAATAGGGCCAATAGTTGCAACAATGAGTATTATTATTGTGTTTACCATTTTTAGCACAATGAGTATTCCAATTTTTAACAAGATTAAACCCTATATGTTTACTACACACATGGTTGCCTGGAAAGAATTTTTTGATGTTAAAGTAAATGCAGATAATGAAAGTATTGTTGGTACAATTCAAAGACCAGATAAGATTATCAATTCAGCATTAATATTAATTGCACATATTGTTGGGTTTGTTGGTATTTCTGTTTATTCATTAAAGAAGAAGGATATTTTAAGTTAATTATTATGAAGAAAATTATTATAGTTTGTTTATCATCAATTGTTTTATCGTTTACTGTAAATGCACAAGATGCTGATGCTTTGGTGAAAAAAGTAAAAGCTAAACTTGAACAAGTAAACGACTATGTTGCAGAAGGCAAAATGAAAACCGATGTTGCTTTTATTAAAGCCCCAGTTGGTAGAGTAAAAGTATATTATCAAAAACCAAACAAACTAAAACTTGTTAAAGAAAAAGGTATTTCAATTTTGCCCAAAGGTGGTGTTAGTATTAACTCTTCATCTGTTTTAGGGTTGACAAATTATACAGCTATTGATGCTGGTGAACAAGTATTAAATGGTACAAAAGTTAAAGTAATTAAACTATTGCCATTAGATGAAGCTAGTGATATTGTTATTACTACTTTGTATATTGATGAGGGACAACTACTAATTAAAAAGTCAGCTACTACTACTAAAGAAAATGGCAGTTTTGAAATGGAAATGTATTATGGCAATTATGCAAACCTTGGCTTGCCAGACAAAATGGTTTTTAGCTTTAATGTTAAGGACTATAAAATGCCAAAAGGTGTTACATTAGATTTTGATGATGATATGAAATCTGAAGAAAAATTAAAGCTAAAGAAGAAGAAAGGTAGAGTTGAATTTATCTACACTAACTATATCATTAATAAAGGAATAGATGCTGCTATATTTAAAAGTTAATCTTTTATATTTGGTTTCTTTTTCAAATTAACTGTAATGACAGAGAAGCTTCTACAATTTATATGGCAATTTCAATATTATAATAAACCTAGTTTAGTAACAGAGCAAGGAGATATTTTACAAATTATTAAATCGGGGAATCTTAACACTAATCAAGGCCCAGATTTTTTAAATGCTAGTGTTA
>JANYEB010000227.1 GCA_025363355.1 Chitinophagaceae bacterium
CTTCAAAATGGCAATGCACATCTGTACTTCTGTCTGTGCTTAAATCTTTACCAATTAATAGTATTTCACAACGATGTTTTTTGCTGAGATTGTTATTGGTATATGCTAGAAGTTTTTGTCCAATAAAAAGTTTTTCTACATCTTTTTCAAACACTTTTAAAGCAAGATGAATATCCGTAGGATTTACTAGTTCAAATAATACATCAGTTGGCGAAATGTACTTACCAATGTTCACATTTACCTTAGTAACATAACCATCTATTGGAGCATAAATGTTAATGCTTCGATTAATGTTTGTTGCAGAAATATTGCCAATATTAATTCCTACCAAATGTAATTTTTCTGTTAGTGCAGTAAGCGTAATTTTTAATGTATTAAGTTCTGCAGTTGCTTGTTGATATACTTTATCACTACTTGCTTTGCTTTGATTTAATTCTTTTTGTCTATCAAATTCAAGTTGACTATAAGCAAGTTTTGTTTTAGTCATTAAATAATCTTGTTGAAGCTGAATGTATTGCTGGTCTTCAATTACTGCAATCACATCCCCTTTATTAATGTGCATTCCTGGTAACAATTTTGTAGTTTTTAAATAACCACCCAATGGCACACTAATTGAAACCATATTTTGTGGTGGCACATCTATTTTACCATTTACTTTTAACACAGAAGCAATTTGCTGTAGCTCCAATTTTCCCAAAACTATGCTTGCATTTTTAATTTGTGCTGGGGTTAGTGTAATGATATCCTCACTGATTATTACTTCTGCTTTTTGGGGTTCTTTTTTTTTGCTACTACAGCTTGTAAACAATGAGCAATTTGCAATGAGTAATGAGCAGAGTATAACTTTTGATAAATTAAAAATATACTTTGTGTTGTTAATTGCAAATTGCCAATTGTTTATTTCCAATTGTTTAATGTCTATTGTTGATTTTATATGTTGATTCATTTGAAGAATTATTTTGTTGTAAAAAAGTGGATTTCGATGATTGATTCATTTAAGTTTCTTACAGCTTCTATATAGTTGTTTTGAGTGTTGATGCTATGGCTTATAAGTTGCACCCATTCTAGATAATTAATCGTTCCACTTGCAAATTGCTGATTGGCTGTAGCGGTAATCTGCAATGCTGTTTTGAGTGTGTTATTTTCAAAATAGTTAACTGTTTGTTGATGCTTTTGATAACGCACTAATGCAGCTTCGTAATCGCTTTGAAAGTTTTGTGATTCTACTTTGTAATTATTTGAAACGATTTTATTATTGAATTTAGCAGCTGCTACTTTTACTTTTTGTGCTTTGTTGAAAATAGGAATGGAAACACCAGCTTGCACAGAAGTAAATCTATAACCCCCACTATAAACTTTATCATCTGCACCTGTGCCTTTGATACTAGTATTGTTGATGCCTACAATAAGCTCAGGTAACAATTTCGATTGTTCCACTTTTGCAGCAGCTTCTGCCACTTGTTGTAACTGCTGTATTTGTTGCATTACAGGGTGACTGCTGATGTTTTGTGAGTCTGTTGCTATTATCAAATCAATCTTGTTATTCTTTGTATCACCAACAAATTCTGTGTTAGAATTGAGCAATAATTGAAACTGTATTTGAGCAATTTTAATATCTGCTTTCACTTCATTAATTTGTATTTGAACTAGCCCAAATTGATTATCTGCAGTTGCTTTTTCTAGAATATTACTTTCGCCTGTTTGCAATCTTAGAGCTGCTTTTCTTTGAAAAGAACTGTACAAAGTATCAATGTAGGAGAGGAGTTGCAGCTTGCTTTTCAAATAGACTAAATTGTAAAAGCTTTGTTCAACTTCTTTCTTTAAAAGTGATTCTTTTACTGCAATGTTTAAGAAGCTATTTTTTGCTTCTTGTTCAAAAAGTGCTTTGTGTTTTTTATAAACAACAGGTAAATTAAACTGTTGTGAAATGCTCAATTTAGAGTCGGAATAAAAGCTATTGATTTGCCCATATTCTGCAACAATATTTGTAGGTGCAATTGTTGTTGCAGTTGCTACAAGCATTTGCTGATAAGATGCTTTTAACTTTTCATTTTTAACACTTAAATTGTTTTTTAAGGCAGTATCAATTGCTGCTTGCAATGTTATTTTTTGTTGACCTTTTGATGATAATACAGCAAGCGAGAATACTGTAATTATTAACGATGAGATTACTCCTGAGTTCATTTTTTTCTTTTTAAGATTAGTTTTTTCAAACACTATATATAAAACAGGTAGTACAAATAATGTTAGCAAGGTTGCAACCAACAAACCACCAATAACAACAGTTGCAAGTGGTCTTTGTACTTCTGCTCCCGCACCATTACTTAAAGCCATTGGTAGAAAGCCTAATGAAGCAACAAATGCAGTCATTAAGACAGGTCTTAATCTTAGTACAGTTCCTTTTAAAACAATGTCTTTTATTTCATAGACCCCTTCACTTTTTAATCTATTGAATTCTGCAATTAATACAATGCCATTTAAAACTGCCACACCAAATAATGCTATAAAACCAACACCTGCACTAATGCTAAAAGGCATTTCACGAAGTGCAAGTGAAAAAATTCCTCCAGTAGCAGATAATGGAATAGCTGAGTAAATTAACAAGCCATATTTTACAGAATTAAAAGCAAAAAATAGTAAGAGAAAAATTAGTAATAGTGATATAGGTACGGCTATCAATAATCTTTCTTTTGCTGCGTTTAAATTTTCAAAAGCACCACCATAAGTTGTGTAATATCCTGTTGGTAGTTTTATTTGGTTATCTGCTTTTTCCTGAAGTTCTTTAACAATGCTTTGTACATCTCTTCCACGTATATTGAATCCTACTACAATTCTTCTTTTAGCATCTTCACGTTGTATTTGATTTGGCCCATCTTTTATCTGCACATCTGCAAGTTGTGACAGTGGAATTTGGATGCCAGTTGGCGTTGGTATTAAAAGATTTTGAATGTCTTTTAAATCCTTTTTTAATTCACCATTTAAACGAACAACAAGGTCAAAATGTTTTTCACCTTCAAACACCATTCCACTGCTTTGTCCTGCTAAAGCAACATTGATAACTTTGTTAATATCAACAATGTTTAACCCATATTGTGCAATTATGTTTCTGTTATAATTTATGATGATTTGTGGTATTCCAGAAACAGCTTCAACATACAAGTTTTTAGTGCCTTCGATGCCATTTATAATATGCCCTAATTTACTTGCATACAAAGCAAGTGTATCTAAATTTTCACCAAATATTTTGCAAACAACATCTTGTCTTGCACCAGTCATTAATTCATTAAAACGCATTTGCACAGGAAATTGAAAACCGGTTGTTAACCCAGGAATATCTTGTAATGCCTTACTCATTTTTTCTGAAAGTTCGTTGAATGTTTTAGCAGATGTCCACTCTTTTTTATCTTTTAAAATTATCATCATATCACTTGCATCCATTGGCATTGGGTCGGTTGGTACTTCACCACTTCCAATTTTTGTTACAACTTTTTCAACTTCTGGAAATTGAGTTTTTAAAATATGTGCAGCCTTTTGTGTATTAGCAATTGTAGTTGATAAATTACTTCCAGCAAGTACTCTTGTATCAACTGCAAAATCACCTTCTTCAAGTGTTGGTATAAATTCTCCACCCAAAGTTGTTAAAACAAATATTGCAATAATGAAACTGGAAAAAGTACTGATTAATACAAACTTTGGAAACTTCATTACACCTCTTAAAATAGCTAAATACTTGAGCTCGATAAAAGACATTATTTTGTCGGATAAGTTCGTTTTATGTTTTGTTTTTTTACTGAGAAAAATTGAACTCATCATTGGGATGTAGGTAAGAGAAAGTATGAACGCTCCTAATAATGCAAATGCTACAGTTTGAGCCATTGGTTTGAACATTTTACCTTCAATGCCCTGTAGGGTAAAGATTGGCAAGTAAACAACAAGGATGATTATTTGACCAAACACAGCACTGTTCATCATTTTTCCTGCTGATGTTTTTACAGATTCATCCATTTGTGCCTGGTTCAAATTTGGAATTTCTTGATATTTTTTATTATGTGCAAGCTGGTGCATTACAGCTTCAACAATAATGACTGCTCCATCTACAATTAAACCAAAATCAAGAGCACCTAAACTCATTAAATTACCACTAACACCAAACCAGTTCATCATACAAATTGCAAATAGCATTGCAAGAGGAATAACAGATGCAACCAGCAATCCAGCTCTTAAATTTCCAAGAAAAATAACCAAAACAAAAACAACAATTAAAGCACCTTCTAGCAAATTTTTTTCAACTGTTCCAATGGCATTATTTACCATTTTTGTTCTGTCAAGAAATGCTTCAATAGCAACTCCTTCTGGTAATGTCTTACGAATTTGTTCAATACGTTCTTTTACATTTTTAATCACTTCGCTACTATTTGCACCTTTTAGCATCATTACAATTGCACCAGCAACTTCGCCATTATCATTGTAGCACATTGCACCATATCTTGTTGCATTTCCTATTTTTACATCAGCTACATCTCTTATAAACAGTGGGGTTCCGCCATTAATTGTTTTTATGTTAATACTTTTGATATCATCAATACTTCCAACTAAACCCTCACTTCTGATGTATAAAACAGTTGCACCCTTTTCAATGTATGCACCACCAGTATTTTGATTATTATTTTCTAATGCTTTAAAAACATCATTGATTGAAATGTTGTGAGATAAGAGTTTGTTGGGGTCAATTTCTATTGAAAACTGTTTTAGCTTTCCTCCAAAACTGCTTACTTCTGCAACACCTTTAACGCCTAGTAATTGCCTTCTTACAATCCAATCCTGAATGGTTCTTAATTCAGTTTCATTGTATTTATTCTCGTAGCCTTTTTTAGGACGAATCACATATTGATAAATCTCTCCTAAACCTGTTGTAATAGGGCCAAGCTCAGGAATACCAATACCAGATGGAATTTGACTTTGAACTTTTTGTAATCTTTCAGTAACCTGCTGCCTTGCCCAGTAAATATCAGTTGCATCATCAAAAACAATAGTAACCAGTGAAAGTCCAAAGCGAGAAAAACTTCTTATTTCTTTTAACCCAGAAATATTATTGTTTGCTTGTTCTATGGGAAAAGTAACCAGTCTTTCAATATCACTTGCTCCAAAGGATGGGGCAATAGTAATTACTTGAACTTGATTGTCTGTAATATCTGGAACTGCATCTATGGGTAGTTTAGTAAGTTGGTAACTACCATAGCCAATAAGCACTATAATAAATAATCCAACTACTAGCTTGCTTTTTATTGCAAACTCAATAATTTTATTAAGCATAAAATTTATGTATGTATGAAAAAAATCCTAGCAACTTGATGCCGTAAGTTATTTGTAAAATTCTTAATAAAAATATTTATTAAGTTAATGTAAGTTAACAGTTTTTAGGAGGCTGCCAAATGTTAGAGAAGAAAGAGGTTGGTATGAAGTATTCGTTACCAAAATATTGTTTTAGAGGTTCAAAAAAGTCAAATTCTTGAAGTGCCAGATTAATTGTTTGAGGTGTTGAAGTTACTGCAATGATAAAAAATGAACTCTCACTAGCTGTTTTAAAAGGCAGTTTCATATCTTTTTCATAATCTGCATCTTTTACAATTCCGTGCGAGTAGTGAATCATTAAAAATTCAACCAATGTTAAATCCTTGTTTTCATATTTATGTTCTTTGTAGTGTTGCAGAAGGGCAGGAAATTTCAGCAATTGCCCTAACTCTGTTATTGCCAACAGATATATGCTAAGAAATAATATTGCAGAAAATTTATTCAACTTATTGTAAGTGATTTTAGTTAGTGTTGCAAATGTAATAATCGCTAGATTATTGCTAATGTTTATTTGCAGTTGGTTAAACTTTTGTTAAAGCTGTCAGTCTCCATTAGCTTTGTCCACGTTAAAACTTTTATAATAACTACATATATGAAATCAAAATCTCTACTAACCCTGCTTTGCGGATTGTTTTTCTTTATTGCAAAATCTCAGGTAGCACCAGTATTCACTGGTGGAGCAATTCAAACTTTAACAGTTTGTCAAAATTCTGGAACAAATGTAATTGACTCGAAAATGGTTACTACAGATCCCGATGCAGGACAAACTTTAACCTATACAATTGCAGCTGCTCCAATTCATGGAACTGTTCATGGATTTCCTGGACTAACATCTACTGGTGCTGGAGGGATTGTTTCACCATCTGGATTTGATTATGCTCCAGCAAATGGGTATAGTGGTTTAGACTCTTTTACTGTTAATGTTAATGACGGCACTTTTTCTGGACAAACAAAAATTCGTGTTACTGTTAATGCGTTACCAACAGTAACAGCAATTACAGGTACGGCATCTGCTTGTATTGGTTTAACCTCGCAATTAGCTAATACAACTACTGGTGGTGTTTGGAGTAGTAGCAATGTGTTTGTTGCTGATATTAGTAATACAGGTTTAGTTACTGCTCAAGCAGCAGGAATTGCAACAATTTCTTACACAGTTACAAATGGAACAACAGGTTGCAGTAATGCTTCAACCGTTAGTTTTCAAGTAGCTGGTCCGCCAGTTGTTCAAGCCATTACAGGAACAACAACTGTGTGTGCTGGCTCTACAACTCAATTAAGCTCTACAACAACAGGTGGAGTTTGGACGAGTAATAATACAACAAGAGCTACTGTAAATAGTTCAACAGGATTAGTAACTGGTGTTAATGGAGGTGCGGTTACTATTACTTATACTGTAACTAATGGAGTTGGATGTAGCAATTTTGTAACGGCATCAATAACGGTAAATAATAAACCTAATGTAAACGCAATTAATGCTAGCACTACAACGATTTGCATTGGCTCTACAACTACTTTAACTGACAATACAAATGGTGGCACTTGGAATAGTAATAACACAGCTGTAGCAACAGTTAGTGCGACTGGTGTTGTAACCGGTGTCGCAACAGGAACTGCAACAATTTCATATACTGTTACAAATGCTAATGGTTGTGTTGGTTCTGTAACTGTTGATATCACAGTAGCAACTGCTCCAACTGTGTCTGCTATTACTGGACCTACTGCTGTTTGTGTTGGTAATACTATTCAATTATCTAACGCTACTTCTGGCGGAGTTTGGACAACAAATGCAGGAGGTTTTTTTGCAACTGTTAGTACTAATGGTCTTGTTACAGGGGTAAACGCTGGTGCAGCTGTTATTACCTACACAGTTACAGGTGCTAGTGGTTGTCCCAAAGCTGTAATATATAATGTAACTGTAAGTAATATTCCAACTGTTGGTGCAATTAGTGGTAATAACCAAATTTGTATAGGAACAACTACTACTTTATCTAGCTCAACTGGTGGAGGTGTTTGGGCAAGTTCAAATACTGGTGTGGCAACAATTAATTCTAGTGGTGTAGTAACAGGTATTGCTTCAGGATTAGATACAATTTCTTACACAGTTACTAATGCTGGTGGATGTAGCAGAAAAGTTACTTTCCCCATTTCTGTAACTGCGGCAATTACTGTTGCTCCAATACTAGGAGCATCAAGTGTCTGCTTAGGTTCAACTATAGTTTTAACTTGTGCAACAACAGGAGGTGTTTGGAATAGTAGTGATTTAAGTGTTGCAACAGTGGTTAATGGAACTGTATTCCCAATTTCTCAGGGAGTAGTTGCTATCACTTATACAGTTGGCACTGGTGCTTGCAGTGGAGTAGCATCAAAAAATGTTATCGTAAATCCATCTCCAACTGTTGGAGCAATTACAGGTACAACTGCAATTTGTATTGGCACAACATCTCAACTTTCAAATGCAACTCCAGGAGGTACTTGGATAAGTAGTAATACAAATTTTGCTTCTGTTAGTAGCACAGGTTTAGTCACTCCTGGTAATTTCGCAGGTAGTGCAACAATAACATATACTGTAACAAATTCTTATGGTTGCACAGCAGCTGCTACAATAAATGTAACTATTAATAATCGTCCAAATGTTCAAGCAATTACAGGTATTAATAGTACCTGTGTTGGTAGTACAACATTACTTTCTAGTACTACTAATGGGGGTGTTTGGATAAGTTCTGATCCAACTATCGCATTTTTACCAAGTAGTAGTAGTGGATTAATAGTAGGGCTTGCTCCAGGAACTGACACCATATCATATACTGTAACAAATGGTAATGGTTGTTCAACAACTGTTACTAAAGCTGTTACAGTTTCTGCAGCACTTACAGTTGCACCAATTACTGGTAGTGCAACATTATGTGTAGGTGCAAACCTTTCAACATATACCTGCATAACAACTGGTGGAACTTGGAGTGCATCGCCTTCTACAGTTTTAACAATAGGGACTAACAATGGACAAGCTACAGCAGTTGGTGCTGGTAGTGGTACAATAACATACACTGTCAATAATGGGGGTAGTTGCACTGCATCAAGTACGCTAAATGTAACTGTTGCTAACAGACCTAATATACCAACAATTAGTGGTCCAACTGCTGTTTGTGTCGATGCCTCAATTACCTTAACGGGAAACCCAACTGGTGGAAAATGGGTAAGCCAACAAACTAATTTCTTGACAATAGATTCTACAACAGGAGTTGCAACAGGGGTTGCTTCTATAGGTTTCCCTACAAATGTTACTTACACAGTTACTAACATTGCAGGCTGTTCTCGAACTTCTGGAAATTATAGTATAACAGTAAATGCTGGTCCTGCCATAGGGCAAATTACTCCTAATGCTGCAAGTGTTTGTGTTGGTGCCACTACTACATTATCTAATACCACACCTAATGGTGAGTGGCATTCCAGCAATAAAGCTATAGCCACTATAGACTCTTTAACAGGAATAGCAACAGGAGTTTCTAATGGTAATACAATTATAACCTATGTTGTAACAAACGCTACAGGTTGTGCAAGTGTTGCTACAAGATTTTTAACTGTTAATACAACACCAACAGTTTCTTCTATAACAGGTTTAACTACAGTTTGTGCTGGTTCATCCACAACATTAAATAATGCAACACCAAATGGAACTTGGACTAGCAGTAATACTTCAATAGCAACAGTTAGCAACACAGGGGCTGTAACAGGTGTTGCTGCAGGAACTTGCAATATTATTTATACTGTAACAAGTGGTGGTGGACCTGGAGGTGGCTGTTCTGCCAATTCAACTGTTGCATTCACAGTTAATGCAGTGCCAATAGTTGCTGCCATAACTGTACCTACTGGGGTTAGTGGTGTTTGTGTTGGTTCAACTGTTCAATTAAATAATACCACTACTGGTGGAACTTGGGCTAGCAGTAATATAACAAGAGCAACAGTAAGTAATACAGGCCTAGTAACAGGTGTTTCTGCTGGAGCTATCATTATTACTTACACTGTTACTGGTAGTGGTTGCAGTGCAACTGCTTTTTCTAATGGAACGGTTTATGCTTTACCAACAGTTGCTGCAATTTCTGGAGCTTCTGATGTATGTGTTGGTCAATCAACAACATTAACAAATGATACTACTGGTGGTACTTGGAGTAGCGATAATACTGCCATTGCAACAGTTGACGCAAGTGGTGTGGTTACTGGAGTTGCTACAGGAACAGTTAATATAAATTATTCAAAAATAAATTCAAATGGTTGTATAAAAACAGTTACAAAAGCTGTAACTGCAAATGCTTTGCCAACTATCGCTGCTATAACGGGTAATACACCAATTTGTGTTGGAGCAACAAATACATTATCAAATGCAACAACTGGAGGAACTTGGTTTAGTGCTAATACTTCAATTGCAACAATTACTGCTGGTGGCGTTGTAACAGGCGTTAGTGCTGGTGCTGCAACTATAAGATATATTGTAACAAATGTAAGTGGTTGTAAAGATTCAGTTTCAGTTTCAGTTACTGTAAATGCTTTACCATTAGTTGCAACAATTGGTGGTAGTAATGCAGTTTGTGTAGGCAATACAACATCTTTAACAAATTCAACAGGAACAGGCGTTTGGAGTTCAAGCAATACTTCAGTAGCAACTATTACTGCTGCTGGTGTTGTTAGTGGATTAACTGCTGGAACTTCAACTATAAAATATCAAGTAACAAATGCAAGTGGTTGTGTAGATTCATCAACAACAACAATTACGGTAAATGCTCTACCAACAGTTGCTGCCATTACAGGAAATACACCTGTTTGTGTAAATTCTACAAGAGCTTTAGCAAATGCAACAGCTGGTGGCGTTTGGACAAGTAATAATGCTGCTATTGCAACAGTAAATGCGAGTGGAAATGTATTAGGCGTTAGTGCTGGAACTGCAACTATAAAATATCAAGTAACAAATGCAAGTGGTTGTATAGATTCTGCAACAACAACTATTACAGTAAATGCTTTACCTATAGTTGTTGCATTATCAGGAACAAATACTGTTTGTGTTGGATTAACAACAACATATTCTACATCAACAACTGGTGGTATTTGGAGTAGTTCAAATGCTTCTGTTGCTAGTGTGAGTGCAGGTGTCGTAACTGGCGTTGCTGCTGGAACAGCAACAATTAACTATGCAGTTACAAATGCGAATGGTTGTGTTACAACTGTTACTCGTAGTATAACTGTAAATGCTTTACCTACAGTTGCTGCCATTGGTGGTGTAAGTGCTGTATGTGTAAATTCATCAATTACTTTAACAAATGCAACTGGTGGTGGTGTTTGGACTTCAAGCAATAGTGCTGTTGCAAGCGTGAGTGGAGGTGTTGTAACAGGCGTTACTGCTGGAACTGTAACAATAACTTACACTGTTAGCAATGCAAATGGTTGTATTAATACTGCAACAAAATCAATAACTGTAAATGCTTTACCAACTGCTGTTGCTGCTATCACAGGAACAACCTCAGTTTGTGCTGCATCAACAACACAATTATCAACAACATCAACAGGTGGTGTGTGGAGTAGTAGCAATACAGCAAAAGCAACTGTTAATGCAACTGGTTTAGTTACTGGTGTTGCTGCTGGAACTGCAACAATTACTTATACTATTACAAATGCTGCTGGTTGTGTTAGCTCAAACTCAACAACAGTAACAGTTAAAGCAAAATCTACTTCAATAACATCTTTATCAATTTGCCCAAGTGCATTACCTTTTGTATGGAATGGATTAACCTTTAATGCTGCTGGTTCTCAAACTGCAACTTTAATAAATGCTGCTGGTTGCGATAGTGCTGCTACTTTAAACTTAACAGTAAAAGCAAACACAACATCAACAACTAATACAAGCATTTGCCCAAGTGCATTGCCTTTTGTATGGAATGGCTTAACGTTTAATGCTGCCGGAACTCAAACTGCACATTTAACAAATGCTGCTGGTTGTGATAGTGCTGCTACATTAAACTTAACAGTAAAAGCAAACACAACATCAACAACGAATACAAGCATTTGCCCAAGTGCATTGCCTTATGTTTGGAATGGCTTAACATTTAATGGAGCTGGTTCACAAACTGCACATTTAACGAATGCTGCTGGTTGCGATAGTGCTGCTACTTTAAACTTAACAGTAAAAACAAATACTACATCAACAACAAATCACACAGCTTGTACTTCTTATTTATGGAATGGAATTACACATACAACAAGCGGAACTTATACATTTAATACAACAAACTCTCAAGGCTGTGATTCAGTAGCTACGCTTGTTTTAACAATTAATAGTGTTTCTACATCAACAACCAATACAAGCATTTGCCCAAGTGCATTACCTTTTGTATGGAATGGTTTAACGTTTAATGCTGCTGGTTCACAAACTGCACATTTAACAAATGCTGTTGGTTGCGATAGTGCTGCTACACTAAACTTAACAGTAAAAGCAAACACAACATCAACAACGAATACAAGCATTTGCCCAAGTGCATTGCCTTATGTTTGGAATGGCTTAACATTTAATGGAGCTGGTTCACAAACTGCACATTTAACAAATGCTGCTGGTTGTGATAGTGCTGCTACATTAAACTTAACAGTAAAAGCAAATACAACATCAACAACTAATACAAGCATTTGCCCAAGTGCATTACCATTTACTTGGAATGGCTTAACGTTTAATGCTGCTGGTTCACAAACTGCACATTTAAACAATGCAGCTGGTTGCGATAGTGCTGCTACATTAAACTTAACAGTAAAAGCAAACACAACATCAACAACAAACCTAACAGCTTGTAATAGTTTCACTTGGAATGGTGCTACTCATACTACATCTGGTGTTTATATATTTACAACTAACAATGCTGCTGGCTGCGATAGTGTTGCTACATTGAACTTAACAGTAAATTATTCAAGCACATCAACAACAAACCAAACAGCTTGTAATAGCTTCACTTGGAATGGTGTTACACATACAACATCTGGTGTTTACACATTTACAACACCAAATGCGGTAGGTTGTGATAGCGTTGCAACATTGAACTTAACAGTAAACTATGCAAGCACATCAACAACAAACCAAACGGCTTGTAATAGTTTTACTTGGAATGGTGTTACGCACACAACATCTGGTGTTTACACATTTACAACACCAAATTCAGTTGGTTGCGATAGCGTTGCTACATTGAACTTGACAGTAAATTATGCAAGCACTTCAACAACAAATCATACAGCCTGTAACACTTACACTTGGAACGGAACAATATATAACACAAGTGGTGTTTACACATTTACTACAACAAATGCAAAAGGTTGTGATAGCGTTGCAACATTAAACTTAACAGTAAATTATGCAAGCACATCAACTACCAATCAAACGGCTTGTAATAGCTTTACTTGGAATGGAGTTACGCATACAACAAGTGGTGTTTACACATTTACAACAACGAACGCAGTTGGTTGTGATAGCGTTGCAACATTAAACTTAACAGTAAATTACGCAAGCACATCAACTACCAATCAAACGGCTTGTAATAGCTTCACTTGGAATGGTGTTACGCACACAACATCTGGTGTTTACACATTTACTACACCAAATGCAGTAGGTTGTGATAGCGTTGCTACTTTGAATTTAACAGTAAACTATAGTTCAACATCAACAACCAATCATACTGCTTGTAACACTTACACTTGGAACGGAACAACTTATACAACAAGTGGTGTTTATACATTTACATCACCTAATGCAGTAGGTTGTGATAGCGTTGCTACATTGAATTTGACGGTAAATTATTCAAGTACATCAACCACCAACCAAACTGCTTGTAACAGCTTTACTTGGAATGGAGTTACGCATACAACAAGTGGTGTTTACACATTTACAACTACTAATGCAGTAGGTTGTGATAGCGTTGCAACTTTAAATTTAGTTGTAAACTATGCTTCTACTTCAACAACAAATAAAACAATTTGTGCAAGCCAACTACCTTACGTTTGGAATGGTTTAACATTCAATACTGCTGGTTCTCAAACTGCACATTTCACTAATGCTGCTGGTTGTGATAGTGCTGCTACCTTAAACTTAACTGTAAATGCAAACCCAATTGTACCTGCGATTAATGGAACAAAATCGGTTTGTGTTAATGGAACAACCCCATTGTCAAACACAACAGTGGGTGGTGTTTGGAGCAGTAGCAATACAAGTGCTGCAACTGTAGATAATGCAGGTGTAGTATCTGGTTTAGCTGCTGGCACATCAACAATATCTTACGCTGTTACCAATGCAAATAATTGTTCAACAACAGCAACTGCAGTAGTCACAGTAAATGCCTTGCCAACTGTTGATACCATTACAGGTAGTCATCAAGTTTGTGTAACATCAACTAAAGTATTAGGAAACGCAACAACAGGTGGTGTTTGGAGTAGCTTAACGCCATTCGTTGCAACTGTTACCAATGCTGGTGTTGTGGCTGGTGTAAGTGTTGGAGGAACAACAATTAAATACACAGTTACAGATGCAAATGGCTGTTCTAATGCAGCAAATCATATTATTACTGTAAATGCTTTACCAACTGTTACACCAATTACAGGCACAAACATAGTTTGTGTGGGAGCAACTACAGCTTTATCAACAACTACAACTGGTGGTAATTGGAGCAGTAATAACACAGCTATTGCATCAGTTGATGTAAATGGCGTAGTTACTGGGGTTGCAAGTGGTGTAACGATTATTAATTATACAGTAAATAATATAACAACTGGTTGCCAAAGCACAGTTTCAACTTCAGTAACTGTAAATGCTTTACCTGTTTTAGGTAGCATTAATGGTTCAGCTGCTGTATGTATAAATAGTACAACAACTTTATCTAACACAACAACTGGTGGCACTTGGAGTTCTAGTGATCCAGCAGTTGCTACTATTGATAATGTAGGAATGATCACTGCTATTGCTGCTGGAACAACAACTATTAAATACATTGTAAGCAATGGAAGTGGTTGTACAGATTCAGTTTCAAAAACAGTTACTGTAAATGCTTTACCAATAGTTGCTGCTATTGCAGGAGGAAATAGTGTTTGTGCTGGTTCTACAATCAGTTTATCTAATTCAACACCAAATGGTGTTTGGAGTAGTGATTTCACTGCTGCTGCAACGGTTAGCCTTACAGGTTTAGTAAATGCTGTAGCTGCTGGTTCTGCTCATATTTCTTACACAGTTACCGATGCAATAACAGGTTGTGTAAAAGGCGATACAATAGCTATTACAGTAAATACACCTGCTGTTGCCCCAATTACTGGTATCAATGCTTTATGTTCTGCATCAACTTCAATATTAACTACCACAACAATTGGTGGTGTATGGAGTAGTACAGACCCAAGTGTTGCAACAGTTGATGCAACCACAGGTTTAGTTACAGCAATTGCAAATGGCGTTACAACTATTAGTTACAAAGTGCCTGTGGGTAATGCTTGTGGCGATAGTGCATCTACAACAGTTACTGTAAACACAACATTAGCAATTGCACCAATTACTGGCGACACTACCGTTTGTAATGGTACAGGTTCAACATTGGCAAGTGTAACTTTAGGTGGCGTTTGGACAAGTGGCAACCTTGCTGTTGCAACAATCAATCCAGCAACTGGTGTTGTAACAACAGTAAGTGCAGGAACATCTACCATAACTTATAGCGTTACAAGTGGGGCAGGATGCAGTAATTCAGTTACCACAACATATACTGTAAATGCTTTACCAGCAACACCAGACTTTACTTTGGCAACTTCATCTTGTATTGGTAATACTTTGCCATTAGCAGCAACAATAAATGGTGGTGTTTGGAGCAGTTCAAATGCTTCTGTTGCAACAGTTGATGCAAGTGGAAACCTTACAGGAGTTAGTGTTGGTAGTGCAAGCATTACTTATACATTAACCAACTTTGCTGGATGTAGCAGTTTTGTTTCAAAATCAATTAACATAAATGCCTTACCAGTTGTTGCAGCTATTACAGGTAGCAACACAGTTTGTTTAGGTTCATCAATTACATTATCAAACGATTCTACTGGTGGTGTTTGGAGTACAGTTAGTTTAGGAACAATTGCAACAATCAATGCTTCAACAGGTGTTGTAACTACAATTGCTGCTGGTTCTGTAATATTCGATTATACTATTACCAATGCAAATGGTTGCTCAGCTGCTGTTTCAAAATCTGTAACAGTATTTGATATACCAACTGTAGATCCAATTGTTGGTGGAAATAGTGTTTGCGTAGGTTCATCAATAACACTTGCAAGTGCAACAAGTGGTGGTGTTTGGAGTAGCTTAACACCGTTTGTAGCATCTATTAATAATGCTGGTGTTTTAACTGGTAATTTCTTTGGAGGAACAACTATTAAATATACTGTAACAGATGCAGCAACAACTTGTTCAAATGCTGCAAGTTTGGTGGTAACAGTAAATGGTTTACCAATAGTGCCTGCTATTACAGGTGCAAATGCAGTTTGCTTAAATAGTTCAACAACTTTATCAAACACAACAACTGGTGGCACTTGGAGCAGCAGCAATGCTTCTGTTGCAACTGTTGATAATGCTGGTTTGGTAAATGGTGTTGGTGCTGGCACTGCAACCATTACTTATAGTGTTACAAATGCAAGTGGTTGCACAACTGCTGTAACTGCTACTATTACTGTAAATGTTGCAACATCATCATCAATAACACAAACATCTTGTGATAGCTATTTATGGAATGGAACAACATATACAACTAGTGGTACATACACATTTAATACAACTAATGTAAATGGATGTGATAGTATTGCTACACTAATTTTAACTATCAATCATTCTACATCAAGCAACACAAGTCAAACAGTTTGTAACAGCTTTACTTGGAATGGTACAACTTACACAACAAGTGGTCAATACTATTTTGTATCAACAAATGCAAGTGGTTGCACAAATACCGATACATTAAATTTAATAATTAATCATTCTACATCTAGCAACACAAGTCAAACAGCTTGTAACAGCTTTACTTGGAATGGTACTACTTATACTACAAGTGGACAGTATTACTTTAATTCAACAAACGCAAGTGGTTGTAGCAATATTGATACTTTGAATTTAACAATTAATCATTCTACATCTAGCAACACTAGCCAATCTGCTTGTGATAGTTATACTTGGAATGGTACTACCTACACAACAAGTGGTCAATACTATTTTGTATCAACAAATGCAAGTGGTTGTACTAACACTGATACATTAAATTTAACTATTAATGTACCCCCTGCAAGTCCAACTATTACAACAAGTACTTTAAATGTTACCATACCTGCAACAGCAGTTGCTTATAGTTGTAACACAGTAAGTGGAGCTACAACTTATACTTGGAGTTACACAGGAACTGGAGTAACTATTGCATCTGGTCAAGGCACAACTGCAATAACAGCAGATTTTGATGCTACTGCCACCAATGGCGACATACAAGTAGTTGCTAGCAATGGAACTTGTAGTAGTGTACCAACTACTGCATCAATTATTTTACCTACAACACTTAGCAATTTTGTTGTATCTAAAGTAAATAAAACTGTATTGGTAAAATGGACAACTGCAAGCGAAATCAATAGCAAAAACTTTGAAGTTCAAAGAAGCATTGATGGCAGAAACTTTGTAACTGTTGGAACTATAGCTGCCAAAGGCTTTGCAAGTGATTATAGCTTTGTAGATGAAAAACCATTTACAGGTGTAAACTACTACAGATTAAAACAAGTTGATAATGATGGCAAGTTTGCAATATCAATAGTTAAACAAGTTAAGTTTGATGCTGATGTTAAGTTTGTAGTAAACATTTATCCTAATCCTGCAACAGAAATTTTAAATGTTAGAATTTCAAATGCTGATGCTAAACAAATCAGAATTTTCAATAGCATAGGTAAAATAGTTTATACAACCAATGTTGTTACAACTAACAACCAAATACCTGTTAGTAATTTAACAGCAGGAACCTATTTTGTTGAAGTAATTACTACCGATGGTAGCAAACAAGTTGATAAGTTTATTAAGAATTAATACATCATCATCTTAAAAATAAAAAACCTCGAAGCAGCAATGTTTCGAGGTTTTTTATTTTGGGAATTTTTAAATAAAATCATACAAGCACACCAAAAAATATTTATAACATTGCATAGTCTTTTTTGGGATATTGCAAAAAAAAGTCCATATACTATATCCTGTAAATGTGGGATATAGCAAAATGTTTTCAAACATATATCCCATAAATGCAGGATATAGTAAAATGCTTTCAAACACATATCCTATAAATATTGGGTATATAAAAATGGTTTAAAACATATACCCTATAAATATGGGATATATAAAAATTAGTTCAAACATATACCCCATAAATATGGGATATATAAAAATTGGTTTAAACATATATCCTATAAATATTGGATATACATATTAAGTAAAAACGCTTTCATCATTAATTATTCATCATAAAAAATCAATCGTTATGGTACAAGTAGAAACTATGTTTAAAAACCCATTTTCCTCCGATGAAATTACCCCAAATCGCCTACACGTTTTTGCCGATGATGTTGTAGGTAAATTAGATGCCGATAATGCTAATGGCGAATTCAATGGCATTATTAACAACATTAACACAGCCAGCCAAAACCTTAAAGATGAGTTGGGCGATGTAGAAACTACCGTTGCAGTTCAAAAAGGTAAAACCTTAACTGTAAATGATGTCATCAAGGAATTTAAAACTTATATGAGCGATAACGAAGGCGTTATTGCCAAAGCTGTTGGTGGCAAAAAGAAACCTGCTTTTTTAGAATTTTATCCTCAAGGTGTTAGCCAATACAGCAATATTACTAAAACTAAAATTGACAGTGTGTTAGACCAAGTATTTAATGCTGCCGATAACAATAAAGTAGCTATTGGTAAAGACCTTGAAAAAGAATTAAAAGCTTTTAAAGCCGATTATACTGCTGCACGTAAGTTACAAGTTAACCAAAAAGGTACAGTAAAAGACAATAGGGTAGATAAAACCAATAATAGAAAAGCACTTGAAATAGCTTTACTACAAGCCACATATACTGTAGGTAACAGTTTTACTGGCGATGTGGCAAAGTGCAGCAGCTTTTTTAATTTTAGTTTATTGTATGCAGTAAGTGGGGGCAAAAAGGCAAAAGTGGTAACACCCAATAAGTAATAATACTAACAGGGTTGATACTTTTTAAAGAGTTATCAACCCTGTTTTATTTGTAATTACTCCCTAACATTGCATTTCAAAATATTTTAATAAAACGAAAGCTATATTAAAACTTTCTACATACTTTGTATGTGAAACAATGTTATTGAGGCTTTCTATTAAAACTTAAATAAATGGATAATGATAACAACTCAGAACATACAACAGGTTATTAATAACATACAGCAATTTTATAAACCCGAAAAAATAATGCTGTTTGGTTCGGCTGCTGCAAATACAATGACAGAGGATAGTGATATAGACCTAATAGTAATAAAACAAACCAACGAACCAAAACATACTCGCAGTGCAGCCATTTATAAACATTTAATGAGCCTAAAAATGCCCTTAGATATTATGGTTTATACACCACAGGAATATAACATAGAAGCTAATAATCCTTACTCATTTTTGCATAATGCTTTAATCAATTCAAGAGTGGTATATGAACGATAAAGAGAAAGTAATGCAAAGTTGGGTACAAAAAGCCGAACACGATTTAGGCACTGCAAAAATCACTTATTTACATTTGCCCAAATACTACGATACCATTGCATTTCATTGCCAACAAACTGTTGAAAAATGTATTAAAGCATTGCTTGTTTCTTACGATATTTCTTTTGTAAAAACACACGATTTAGTATATTTGATTTCGCTACTAAAAGATAAAATAGTTGTAGAAGAATCTTTAGTTGATGATATCATTGCATTGAATAGCTTTAGTGTGCAAATAAGATATCCTAACGAATTAATTGCACTTACAAAAGAATAATTAGAATAAGCAATAACAACTGCCGAAACATTTTATAACTTAACAATACAAATAATAAATTTTTAATAAAACGAAAACTATATGAAAATTTTCTACAAACATTCCCTTAAATTATTAATGTGTTTGATAGTATTTGCAAGCACAACAATTTTAAATGCACAAACTGGAACACCAGGCAATGCCTTAAATTTTGATGGAAACAATAATTATGTAGATTGTGGTAATGCTAGCAATTTACAAATTACACAAGGAACAATAGAAGCCTGGATTAGAACTTCAGATGCTGGTCCAGATTATAGGGGCATTGTGGTGAAAAATTATGCTTATGGCTTGTATTTAAAAGATAATATTTTAGTTGCTTATGGCTACACCTCTGGTACAGAGTTTTCTACAGGCATCAATTTAGCAGATGGTAAATGGCATCACGTAGCACTTAGTTTTGATGCTAGTGTAAGCAATGGATCGTCAATTTATGTTGATGGTAATTTAGCACTAAACTTTACGTTCGATAATCTAAATCAAAATTTTGGTTTAGCAATTGGCTGTTCTTTAGGAAGTGGTGCAGGCGGCGTAGTAAGTCAATTTTTTACAGGTAGTATAGATGAAGTTAGAGTTTGGAATAGCATCAGAACTCAGACACAATTACAGGCTGCAATGTACAATGTTATAAGTGCTAGCACAGCCAATTTAACTGCCTACTACAACTTTAATAATGGTACTGCAAATGCCAATAATGTTGGTATCACTAACTTAACTGATAGTACCTCAAATGCTAATAATGGCACACTAAATAATTTTATTTTAAATGGAAATATTAGCAATTGGGTTGAAAGTTATGCAATGGTTGTGCCAACAGCAACAGCAGCAACAAGTGCAACCTTAAATGTATTTACAGCCAATTGGACAGCACCTGCAATAGGTGTTGTAGATAATTATTTATTAGATGTTTCTATTGATTCATCTTTTGTTTCTTATGTAAGTGGCTATAATGGTTTAAGTGTTTCAGGAACATCTCAAGCTGTTACAGGGTTGAACCCTTCTACAACATATTACTATCGTGTGAGTGCAAATAAAGCAAGTGTTACAGGGCAGGGTGGTTATTCAAATAAAATTACCACAAGCACTAATACTTGTAGCATTACCACAAGTACGTTTACAGTTACTGCTTGCGATACTTACACTTGGGTTGCAAAAGGCAATAAAGTGTATACTGTAAGTAATAATACAGATACTATTACTTTAGTTAATGCAGGTGGATGCGATAGTGTTATTACATTAAATTTAACGATTAACAATAGCAGTTCATCAACTACTACAACAACATCTTGTGATAGTTTATGGTGGAATGGAATAAAATATACATCAAGTGGCACTTACACTTTTGTTACACCAAATGCAGTCGGCTGCGACTCAACAGCAACGCTAGTTCTAACAGTAAACAATAGTTCAACATCATTAACCACAGCAAGTGCTTGTGATAGTTTAACTTGGAATGGTGTTAAATATACTTCAAGTGGAACTTATACATTCTCTACAACAAATAGTGTAGGCTGCGATTCAACAGCAACACTAGTTTTAACTATTAATCATCCATCGTCATCAACCACTAATCGTACTCTTTGTAATGGTCAATTGCCTTATACTTGGAATGGTTTAACTTTTAATACAGCAGGCACACAAACAGCACATTTAACAAATAGTGCAGGTTGCGATAGTGCAGCAACTTTGGTATTAGCTACAATTGCTAATCCATCTGTAACCATTCAGGGTGGTAAAGCATTTTGTGGTTCTCCTGCCACTACAAAGCTTACTGCTACTATAGTTCCAAATAATGGTGGTGTATCTTATTTATGGAAAAGTTTGGCATTTAACGATAACAATTGGCAAGTTGCTGGTATAGATTCTACAATTAATGTAAGTGTAGCATTGCCTACACAATATCAATTAACAGTAACAATTGCAGGATGTGGCACATTGTTATCAAATCAACAAGGAGTAATACCAGTTACACCACCAAATGTTAGCCTTTCGCCTAGTCCAGTTACTAGTATTTGCAATAATAATATTGTAACTTTTACTGCATCTTCTACTAATACAGATATCAATAATTATGCTTTTTATCAAGCAACTAATTTATTGCAAAATGATACTGCCAAAACATACAATACACCAATACTAACAACTGCAAATAATGGACAAGTTTACACAGTGGAAGCCACTAATAACAAACCAGTATTTAATGGTGTAATTGACGAAAATTTTTGGGGAATTCAATTAGCAAGTTCAATGAGTGGTGCAGCACCAAGTTTTGGAGCAGGACACGAATTAAATGCCCTATATGCAAGAGCAGACAGCAACAATGTATATTTTGCAATTGCAGGAAATGTTAAAGATCAAAATAGAATTATGCTGTTTATAGATAGCAAAGTTGGGGGCTATAATAATGGCAATTATGGTAGAGGCGGATTAGGTAATATTGCTATGAGAAACATTAATTCAGGTATCACTTTTGATGCAGGGTTTTATGCAGATTATATTTTAGGAATTGGAACAGATGCAACATCAAGTCAATATTATTTTGACTTATATACAATGAGTGGCACTGCTGGTAGTGGTGGTGGTCCTAATAATTATCTTGGAACAAATTTAAGTCCTGCAAGTGGCTATTCTTTAAGTGCAAGTCCTGCAAATGGATTGCAAACACGTGGCTTTGAAATTGCAATTCCTAAAACTGCTATTGGCTATACAGGTGGCGATATTCAAGTAATGGCAATGTACAGTGCAGATAATGGTTTTTTAAGTAATCAATTTTTAACAAGAGCCAATTTAGGTGCAGGAAGTTATGGTAATGGAGCAGTAAATTTTGGTGCAGCACCACCAAATCCAATTTCAATTCCATTAGAAACAATGCAGGCTTCTTGTAAAGCAATTGTAACAACTACAGTAACTGTAAAACCAAATTTAACATCAACCACCACAACCAGTGCTTGTGATAGTTTTGTATGGAATAACGTAACTTATAAAACATCTGGCATATATACATTTACTGCTTTGGGAAGCAATGGTTGCGATAGTATAGCTACATTAAATTTAACCATTAATCATCCAACAGTATCTACAAATAATATTGCTGCTTGCGATAGTTTGGTATGGAATGGTACAACATATTTTGTAAGTGGAACTTACACATACGCTACTACAAATAGCAATGGATGCGATAGTACTGCTACCTTAAATCTTACAATAAATCATCCTAGTACATCGTCTGTTACTCAAACTGTTTGCGATAGTTTAATTTGGAATAATGTAAAATATACTTCAAGTGGAACATACACTTACGTTACACCAAATGCAATGGGTTGCGATAGTACAGCATCACTTATTTTAACAGTAAATCACAGCACAACATCTGTAACTACACAAACTGTATGTGATAGTTTAACTTGGAATAATATTAAATATACTTCAAGTGGAACATATACTTATACTACACCAAATGCAGTAGGTTGCGATAGTACAGCAAAACTTGTATTAACAGTAAATCATAGCATAACAATTACAACCACACAAACAGCTTGCGATAGTTTAACTTGGAATGGACTAACCTATTTTACAAGTGGAATTTATACTTATTCTACAACAAGTGCCGCAGGCTGTGATAGCACAACTACGTTGAATTTAACTATTAATGTAACTCCTGTAAGTCCAACCATTACAACTAGTACTTTAAATGTTACGATACCCGCAACAGCTGTTGCTTATAGTTGTAACACAGTAAGTGGAGCTACAACTTATACTTGGAGTTACACAGGAACTGGAGTAACTATTGCATCTGGTCAAGGCACAACTGCCATCACAGCAGATTTTGATGCTACTGCCACAAATGGCGATATACAAGTAGTTGCGAGCAATGGAACTTGTAGTAGTGCACCAACCACTGCATCAATTATTTTACCTACAACACTTAGTAATTTTGTTGTATCTAAAGTAAATAAAACTGTATTGGTAAAATGGACAACAGCAAGTGAAATCAATAGCAAAAACTTTGAGGTTCAAAGAAGCATTGATGGCAGAAACTTTGTAACTGTTGGAACTATTGCTGCTAAAGGGTTTGCAAGTGAATACAGCTATGTAGATGAAAAACCATTTACAGGTGTAAATTACTTCAGATTAAAACAAGTTGATAATGATGGCAAGTTTGCAATATCAATAGTTAAACACGTTAAGTTTGGTGCTGATGTTAAGTTTGTGGTAAACATTTATCCTAATCCTGCAACAGAAATTTTAAATGTTAGCATTTCAAATGCTGATGCTAAACAGATTAATATACTGAATATATTAGGTAAAATTATTTATTCAACTAATGTTACTACTGTAGGAACAATTCAATTGCCAACCAAAAATTTAAGTGCTGGAACTTATTTTGTTGAAATTATTTCTAATGAAAATAGAGCAGTTGAGAAGTTTATTAAAAAATAAACTTAGTCTATAATTAAATAATTTATCTTGATAGATTTAATCTATTTAAAATCTAAGATGCATATTAAGCAAATTAAAATTTAGTAATTATTTAGGTAATAAGAAAAGTCAGCAGTTTCGTGCTGACTTTTCTTATTATAATAATTTACTAAACACTTACATTAAAATCTCTTAGTGCATCATTTAAACTTGTTTTTAAATCTGTACTTGGTTTACGTTGACCTATAATTAATGCACATCCAACTTGATATTCGCCAGCTGGAAACTTCTTTGCAAAACTACCAGGGATCACAACACTTCTTGCAGGAACTCTTCCACGATATTCAATTGGCGTATCACCACTCACATCAATGATTCTAGTACTTTGAGTTAAAACAACATTTGCTCCTAACACAGCTTCTTTTTCAACAACAACCCCTTCAACAACTATACATCTGCTGCCAATAAAACAACCATCTTCAATAATTACTGGAGTTGCTTGTAATGGTTCAAGAACGCCACCAATTCCAACACCACCACTCAAATGAACGTGCTTTCCAATTTGGGCACAGCTACCAACTGTAGCCCAAGTATCAACCATCGTGCCTTCATCAACATAAGCACCAATGTTTACATAGCTTGGCATTAACACAACACTTCTGCCAATGTATGCACCATAACGAGCAACAGCGTGTGGTACAGCTCTAACGCCAAGTGAAGCATAATCTTTTTTCAATAACATTTTATCGTAAAACTCAAAAGGTTCAAGATTCCAAGTTTGCATTGGTTGTATTGAAAAGTATAAGAGAATGGCTTGTTTAACCCATTCATTTACTTTCCACGAAGTTCCTGTTGGATAAGCAGTACGTAATCTGCCTTTGTCAACCTCTTCAATAACAGCTTTTACAGCATCAATGTATAACGGCTGTTTTAATAATTCCCTATCAACCCAAACTTCTTGTATTAATTTTTGTAATTCCATTATGCAAACTTAATATGTATGATGATTTGTTCTGATGTTCTTAGGAAATTAATTAATGTTTAAAATGCCTCACTCCAGTAAATATCATCGCAATGCCGTGTTCATTAGCAGCAGCAATTGAATCTTCATCTTTAATGCTGCCACCAGTTTGCATAATTGTTTTAATGCCATATTTAGCAGCTAAATCAACAGTGTCTCTCATTGGGAAAAAAGCATCAGAAACAAGCACTGCATCTTTAGCTAAATCACCTGCTTGTTCAAGTGCAATTTTAGCAGAACCAACACGATTCATTTGTCCAGCACCAACACCTAAAGTTCTATTGTTATTACCAACAACTATTGCATTTGACTTAACGTGTTTTACAATTTTCCAAAGAAACAAAGCGGTGTCGAAGTCTTGTATTGTTGGCTGTGATTGGGTTACAACCTTGCAATCTTCTTTTACAATTTTATAATTATCTGCTTCTTGAACCAGTAAACCACCAGCAATATTTGCCACAACAAGTTTACTTTTTGTTTTGTTATTTGCTAAAGTTAGCAAACGAATATTCTTCTTTTTTGATAGCAATTCAAATGCTACAGTACTAAATGATGGTGCAATAATTATTTCTAAAAATATGTTTGATAAGAGTTCAGCAGTAGGCAAATCAACTTCATCATTGATAGCTACTATGCCACCAAAAATAGAAGTTGTATCAGCTTCATAACAATTTGTAAAAGCTTCTAAAACTGTTTTGCCAATACCAACTCCACAAGGATTCGAGTGTTTAATAGCAACAGCAGCAATCTCCTCAAACTCTTGTAGTAATTGTAATGCAGCGTTTGCATCTTGAATATTATTGTAAGATAATTCTTTGCCGTGCAATTGCTTAGCATTACCAATGCTATATTCATTTGCAATTGGATTTACATAAAATGCAGCTTGTTGGTGTGGATTTTCACCATAGCGTAAATCTTGTTTTTTCTCAAAAGTTATCGTTAAACTTTCTGGAAATTGTTCTTGCGTTAAATAACCAGCAATTAAAGTATCATAACTTGATGTATGCCTGAAAACCTTTGCTGCCAAGGCTTTTCGATGTTCATTGGTTAATTCTTTTTTCTCCCACAAATCAATTGTGCTGATATAATCATTAGCATCACACAATACAACCACATCTTCAAAATTCTTTGCTGCACTGCGTAGCATTGATGGTCCACCAATATCAATATTTTCTATACACTCATCAAATTCTACATTAGGTTTTGTAATTGTTTCTTTAAAAGGATACAAATTCACAACTACAAAATCTATTCGTTCAATGTTGTTGTCAGTCATTTGTTTTTGGTGAGATTCCAAACTTGATTTTCCAAGTAAACCACCGTGAACATTGGGATGCAGCGTTTTCACTCTTCCATCTAAAATTTCTGGAAAGCCAGTTATTACAGAAATATTTTTTACAGGCAAACCAGCTGCTTCAATAGTTTTTTGTGTGCCACCAGTTGATATTAATTCAACATTATTGTTGTGCAAACGAGTTGCTAATGCTATCAAATTTGTTTTGTCCGAAACACTTAGTAATGCTCTCATTTAGTTAATTAGTTTTTGTAAAGTAGTTACATAAAGCTTATGTTCTACACTATGAACCATTGCTTCTATCTCTTCAATCGGTAAATTCAAATCTTCAATAGTGATTTTTTCTTGTTCGATAATTTCTCCTGTGTCCACTCCTTCATCAACATAATGAATGGTTACACCAAGCTCATTATCGTTATTATCAATTGCTTGTTTAATAGCATTTAAGCCTTTATATTTTGGCAATAAGGATGGATGAATATTGAGAATTTTTTTAGGATATGCAGTTAATAAAACAGTTCCAATTAATCTCATATACCCAGCCAAAACAATCCATTCAATATTTAATGCTGTAAGTAATTTTAAAATTTCTTTTTCATAAGAAAGCTTATCAGTAAAGACTTTCGGCTTAAATATTTTACATTCAATATTTTCTTTTACTGCTCTTTTAATTATAAAAGCATTTGGATTATCTGTAATAATAATTGCAACATCAGCATTGATAATGCCTTGCTTACAAGCATCAATTATTGCTTGTGCATTGCTGCCATTTCCAGAGGCGAATATTGCGAGTTGTGCTTTCAATTATAAAGTCAAAAAATTAAAGTCAAAACCAAAAATTATTTTATTTCAATCAAACCACTATTTGTTATTTCTCCAATTACTTGTGCTTTATGAAATTTACTAAGTATCCCCAAAGCCTTATCTACATTGTCTTTTGTAAGAACAATCATAAATCCAATGCCCATATTAAACACATTAAAGATTTCCTTTTCAGTAATATTTCCTTTCTCTTGCAAGAAATTATAGATAGTAGGTTTTTGCCAACTTGTAGAAATAAATGATGCACCAAGTTCTTTATTATTCGTAAACATCCTTGGAACATTTTCATAAAACCCACCACCAGTAATATGACACATTCCTTTAACAGCAATAGTTTCAAGTAATTCTAAAATCGCTTTTACATAAATAGTTGTTGGTGTTAATAAAACATTTCCTAGAGGTTCTGTAAAATGTGTATCATAAATTTTATTTAAATCAAGGTTATTATCAGTAATAATTTTTCTCACTAACGAAAAACCATTGCTATGAACACCACTTGAATTCAATCCAATAATTACATCGCCTTCACTAATATTTTCTCCAGTCATTAATTTAGATTTTTCAACCACACCAACGCAAAACCCAGCAACATCATACTCTCCATCGTTGTACATAGAAGGCATTTCAGCAGTTTCTCCACCAATCAATGCACAATTACTTTGCACACAACCATCAGCAATTCCTTTAACAATTTGTTCAATTTGTGCAGGATAATTTTTACCAACAGCCAAGTAATCTAAAAAGTATAAAGGTGCAGCACCTTGTACCACCACATCATTCACACACATTGCTACACAATCAACACCGATAGTATCGTGTTGATTCATCTCAAAAGCAAGTTTTAATTTAGTACCAACACCATCAGTTCCAGAAACTAAAATCGGCTCTTTAATACCCAAACTTGATAAATCAAAATTGCCTCCAAATGCACCAATACCGCCCATTACGCCTTTTCTAAAAGTGCGTTGCGTATGTTTTTTAATTCTTTCAACAGATTCATAACCTGCTTCTAAATCAACACCTGATTGTTTATATAAATCCATTTTAATTTGTTTAACATTTTTCTTGAAAAGCCAACATATCATCAAATAATTCTGTTGGATAATTGCCAGTAAAACAAGCTACACATTGTCCTTTCAATTTGCCTTCATAATTTCTTGAAACTGCTTCTATCATTGACTCTACACTTAAAAATGCAAGACTATCAACATTCATATATTCCCTCATTTCTTCCAATGTTTTCCCAGCTGCCAATAACTCTTCTTTTGTTGAAGTATTAATGCCATAAAAACAAGGTGAAATGATTGGTGGTGCAGCACTTCTAAAGTGAACTTCCTTAGCACCAGCATCTCTTAAAAGCTTTACGATTTTTTTGCTTGTTGTTCCTCTTACAATTGAATCATCAACAACAATTACTCTTTTATTTTGAATCAAATGCTTTACCACAGAGAGTTTCAAGCGAACAGCATTATCTCTCAACTCTTGTGTTGGTTGAATAAATGTGCGACCTATATATCTATTTTTTATCAATCCTCTTTCAACAGGAATACCACTTTTTCTTCCCATTCCCATTGCTACTAATGAACCAGATTCAGGAACTCCAATAATTACATCTGCATCAACTGGTGCATCATCCCAAAGCTTTTCACCCATTCTTCTTCTTGCATTGTAAACGCTTACATCATCAATAATACTATTGGGTTGTGCAAAGTATAAATATTCCATAGAACACTTTGCTGGCTTGGGTTCTGCAAATTGGTAAGATGCAATTCCATTGCTTGAAATTTCAACAATTTCACCAGGTTTAATATCCCTAATAAAGTTTGCACCAACAACATCTAAAGCACAAGTTTCAGAAGCAAGAACATAACTTCCATTCTCTGTTTGCCCTAAAGAAAGAGGGCGAAACCCATACGCATCAACAACAGCATACAATGCTTTCTCAGTTAAGATAACAAAAGAAAATGCACCAACAACTTGCGATACAGCTTCAGTAATTTGCTCTAAATCTGTTTCTGCTTTGCTATGTCTTATTAAATGTGTAACAACTTCTGTATCGGATGTTGATTGGAAAATTGAACCTTTGTTTTCTAATGAAAGCCTTAACTGCTGAGCGTTTACAAGGTTTCCATTATGTGCAATTGCAAAGTATCCTTCATTACTATGAATCAAAAATGGTTGAACATTTGCAAAAGAATTTCCACCAGAAGTTGAGTATCTAACGTGCCCAATTGCATTATTAGAATTGAACCTTAGTTGCTCCATAATTCTTTCTGGAAAAGCATCTGCAACCAAACCCAAAGCTCTATGTCCCCACAACTTTTTCCCATCTGATACAATTATACCTGCACCTTCCTGACCTCGATGCTGCAAAGCATTCAAGCCAAAATAAGTAAGCGTTGCAGCATCAGTATTATTATAAATACCAAACACACCACACTCTTCTCTCAAACTATCTGATTCTAATTCTTTAAGCATATTTACAAATTCAAAAGGCAAAAGTCAAACCCCCAAATTATTATTGGTTTCATCTCTTATCTATAAAAAATAATCAACACCATTTTTAAAGATGTTATGATATGTAATGTCTGGAATGTTTTTAAATCTTCCTTTTTTAAATCTTTCAGGATGTGCCATTCTACCAAAAATTTTTCCATCCTCACTCATCAAACCTTCAACAGCAGCAAGGCTTCCATTAGGATTGCAAGGAAAGACATTTGTGGCATTTCCATTTAAATCTACATACTGTGTAGCAACTTGATTTTGTTGAATCAGTTGTTGCAAAGTAGCATCACAAGCATAAAATTTTCCTTCACCGTGAGATACAGGAACTGTAAATATTTCATCTTTCATTCCTTGCAACCAAGGGCTATTATCATTCACAACTTTTACATTAACCATTTGAGAAACGTGTCGCCCAATATTGTTGAAAGTAAGTGTTGGCGATAGTTCTGTGAGATTTTGAATGTTACCAAAAGGCAATAAACCACTTTTAATGAGTGCCTGAAAACCATTACAAATTCCTAACACCAAGCCTTCATTTTCTAATAAATTATGCACAGCATCTTTAATGTATTTATTCTTTAAAACATTCACAATATACTTAGCACTGCCATCTGGTTCATCGCCTGCACTAAAGCCGCCACTAAACATTAATATTTGTGATTGCTGCATTGCTGCAACAATTTTTTCAATTGATTGCTCTATTAATTTTTCATTTAAAGTATTGAAATTGATAGTTTCAACTATTGCATTTTCTGTCTCAAAAGCGTGTTTGGTTTCAAACTCACAATTCGTTCCATTAAACACTGGCATTAAAACTCGTGGCTTACCAAATCCAATGTTGGCAATGGTTTTAGAAGAAACATTGATTGCAGGAATATTATTATAGCTATCTGTTTCTTTTGTCTTAGTTGGAAATAGGCTTTCAAATGTGCTTGTCCAATATTGTATTGCTTCATCAATTTCTACAACAACATTATTCAATTTTAATTCAGTAGAATTATTTGTTTTTCCTAACAAAACAAACTCATCACTTAAATCATCATTGCTTTCAAACACAATGCTACCAGGCATTACATCAAACAAATCTTGATTGGTGTTAATATCAATTCCAATTTTATTTCCAAAACTCATTTGTGCAATTGTTGCTGCTATGCCACCATCTTTAATATGTTTTGCTGCAACAATTTTTTTGTTTTTAATAAGTTGATGTATTCTATTCCATTGTTGTTTTAATAAATCCCAATTTGGAATTTGTTTTTCATCGGCATCAACTTCATATAAATAAATATTACTATCAGTATTTTTAAATTCAGATGAAATAATATTTTCAATTTGTTCAGTAGCAATGGCAAAGCTTACAAAAGTTGGTGGTACATTCAATTCATTAAAACTTCCACTCATACTATCCTTGCCACCAATAGCTGCAATACCAAGCTGACACTGCGTTTCAAACGCTCCTAACAAACAAGATAATGGCTTTCCCCATTTTGTAGCATCATCTTTTAATCGTTCAAAATATTCTTGAAAACTTAAATAACATTTTGAATAATCAACACCAGCAGCAACCAATTTGCTAATAGATTCTATGATAGAATACATTGCACCAATGTATGTATTGTTGGTTGTGAATTCTGGATGATAGCCCCACGCAGCAAGGCTTACAAGGTTTGTAGTATAACTTGCATCACAAATAAAATGTGCAGAAACATCGCTTGGTGTAAGTTGGTATTTGCCACCAAAAGGCATTAAACAAGTTGTTCCTAACACAGTGCTGTCAAAGTGTTCAACCATTCCTTTTTGCGAAGCAACCTGCTTTGATGAAAGTATTTTTAAGAAATTCTCTTTAGTAAACTCAGTTGAATTATTAGTCAATTTTTTTGTAAGATGAATACTTGCATTTGCTTTTTTTGAAGCTCCATTGCTATTTAAAAAACTACGTTTAAGATGCACAATTTCTTCATCATTCCATTTCATTCTTAGCACACCATCATTAGTAACAACTGCAATGGGTGTTGCTAAAACATTTTCTTGCAAAGCCTTATCAATAAAGAGTTCTACATTTTCTTTTGCAATCACAACTGCCATTCTTTCTTGAGATTCACTCAATGCAATTTCAGTTCCATTTAAGCCTTCGTACTTTAAGGGAACTTTGTTTAAATCAATGCTAATACTATCTGCTATTTCGCCAATGGCAACACACACACCACCTGCACCAAAGTCGTTACATTTTTTAATCAACTTAGTAACATCGGGCTTTCTGAAAAGTGTTTGAATTTTCCTTTCGGTTAGTGCATTTCCTTTCTGCACTTCGGCTTGCATTGTAGTTAATGAAACTTCGTTGTGTTGTTTTGATGAACCACTTGCACCACCAACTCCATCACGTCCTGTATTGCCACCTAATAATAAAACAACGTCTCCTTCTTCTGGGTCTTGTTCAATTACATTTTCTTTATTAACTGCGGCAACTACAAAGCCACATTCAAAGCGTTTTGCTTTGTACCCATCATCAAAAATTTCACTCACCAAACTTGTTGCTAAACCAATTTGATTGCCATAAGAGCTATAACCTAATGCTGCTTCTTTGCTAATTTTATGTTGTGGCAATTTTCCTAAAAGTGTTGCTGTTATTGGCTCTAAAGGATTTGCTGCACCGCTTAATCTCATTGCCTGATACACATAAGAACGACCACTTAATGGGTCTCTTATTGAACCACCGATGCAGGTTGCTGCACCACCAAAAGGTTCAATTTCTGTTGGATGATTGTGCGTTTCGTTTTTAAAAAGTAATAACCATTTTTCAGTTTTGTTATTTACATCAACATCAATTTCTATAGTTGCAGCATTGTTTTCTTTTGATTGATGCCAGTTCTTTAAATAACCTTTTTTGTGTAAATATTTTGCAGGTAGCGTTCCTAAATCCATTAAGGTAATTGGCTTGTCTTCTCTACCTAATTCTTTTTTGCAGCTTAAATATTTTTGAAAAGATTTTTCAATTTCTGTTTTGTAATCACCTTCAATACTAATGTTTTCAAGTTCTGTAAGAAAAGTTGTGTGTCTGCAATGGTCGCTCCAATAAGTATCTAAAGCTTTAATTTCTGTTTCGGTTGGGTTTCTTTTTTCTTCAATAAAATATTGCTGAATACATTTTATATCTTCAATATCAATAGATAGATTTTGTTGTTTAAGAAAATCTTGTAATTCAATAATAGTAAGGCTTACAAAGTTTTCAAATACTTTTACTTTTTCTGCTTTTGAAAGATTCGGCTTTTCGAGAACAGTCAAATTTTTCTCTCTGCTATCAATAGGGTTTATTAAATATTGTTTGAGTTTTTTTATATCGTTTTCGTCTATATCATCAATAGCAATTACCTCCGATGTTTGAATAAAAATATTGCTGTGATGAAATAATAGTTGGCAGCATTGCATTGCAGCATCTGCTCTTACATCATATTGTCCAGGCAGATATTCAATAGCAAAAACTTGTTGGTGTTGAGGTAAAGTTGTAAAATAATTTTCAGTTACAACATCGCAAAACACACTGTTTGCAGCTATTTCAAGCTCAGGTTGTTCGATATTAAAAATGTCGTAAGTAGTATAAACTTTTGCAGCAGCATTTATTTGCAGTTGTTGCAACTGCTTTTGAAGTTGGTTGGTTTTATTATCGAAACCAATTTTTTGTGCTATATAAATTCGTGTGTTCAATATAAAAATTTAAACACAAGTGGATGATGTAAAAAATCATTCACTTGTAGTAGTTTATTAATGGTAAACTATAGAAACGCTCAACCCTATTATGAGCTTATACAAGTTAAATTTTCTTCTTAGCTAATTCCTAATTTATCTGCCAATGCTTGATAAGTTTCTCTTAATGGAGCAATGTCTCTTCTAAAAACATCCTTATCAAACTTTTGTTTAGTTGTTGCATCCCATAATCGGCAAGTGTCTGGTGAAACTTCATCAGCTAATAAAATTTCTCCATCAGCAGTTTTGCCAAATTCAATTTTAAAATCAATTAAATCTAAATTGAAATTTTTGAAGTAAGCAATCAATACTTCGTTAATGCGTAATGCTTTTTGTTTTAGTTCTTTCAACTCGTCAAACGTAGCAATATCAAGTGCTATTATGTGATCATCATTTAACATTGGATCACCTAAATCATCTCTTTTATAGCATAATTCAATAACAGGAAATTTCATAATATGACCTTCTTCAACACCAATTCTTTTTGCCAAAGTTCCTGCTGCAACATTTCTCACAATCACTTCTAAAGGAATGATGGTTACTTGTGTTACAAGCTGCTCTGTATCTGAAATTTTTTGTAAAAAATGACTTTCTATGCCTTCTTTTCTAAGCAAGTCGAAGAAGTAACTTGAGAACAAATTATTCAAAATTCCTTTCCCCTCAATAACATCTTTCTTTACACCATTAAATGCAGTGGCAGAATTTTTATACTCAATTCGCAATACATTTTTAATGTCGGTTGCATAAACTTTTTTTGCTTTTCCTTCGTACAACAATTCCATAAAATTATTAATTATTGATTACTATTTATTAACTTCTCAACTTCAATCAAACACTTATCAATACTATCTGCCAATACATTTATATGCCCCATTTTTCTACCATTTTTCGCTTCTACCTTCCCATATAAATGCAATTTGTGTTTGCCAATATTTTCTCTGTTCATCAAGTGCTTATCTTCTCCTAAAATGTTCAACATTACACAAGGTGAAACCAATTTTGTGTCTCCTAATTTCAAATTACAAACAGCACGAATATGTTGCTCAAACTGCGATGTAATACAGGCATTCATTGTGTAATGTCCTGAATTGTGTGGACGAGGTGCAAGTTCATTTACCACTAATTTATCGCCACATAAAAATAATTCAATTGCCAAAGTTCCCACTAAATTTATATGTGTAGCTAATTGTGTGGCAACATTTACTGCCATTTTCTCCACATCGTCTGGAAGCCTTGCTGGCACTATGCTTTGAAATAGTATTTGATTTTTATGAATATTCTCTGCAACAGGAAAAACGCTTGTTTCTCCATTCTTATTTCTGCATACAACTACAGACAATTCTTTTTCAAACTTTGTAAAATCTTCTGCTACGTACTGAATTTTGGGATTATAGTTTGCTTTTTCAAACAAGCTTAAATCTTCAATATTATTAATTACATTCTGTCCTTTTCCATCATAACCACCTTGTGCAGTTTTGATGATTAGTTTTCTAGGATTTTTTTTATAATCAATTACAAATTGTTCCAATATATCTGCACTTGTAATAGCAAAATATTCTACAGTTTTTAATCCTGCTTTTCTTATTTCCTCCTTCTCAACAATTCTATTTTGAGTAATTTCTAATAACCTACTTGTTTGTGGAAGCTTTGCTAATAAAGCATTTGCAACGTTTAAGTTTACATTTTCAAATTCGTAAGTAATCACATCACAACTATCAAGTAATTCTTTTGCTGCATCTACATCATCAAATTCAGCAAGAATTTGTTTGTCTGCAATTTGACCACAAGGACAATTAGGAGTAGGATCAAGCACAACAATTTTATAACCCATTGCCCGTGCTGCAAGAGCCATCATTCTTCCAAGTTGTCCTCCACCTAATATGCCAATTGTTTGTATCATTTTTTGGGTTCCGATATTCTATAAAGCAAAAAAGACAAGCACACGCCTGTCTTTTCTAAAATTTATAAATTGCTTTCTCTAGTTTTCTAAGTTTCATTGAAGTGCAAACGTATAGTCTAAACTTCATACATAACAATTCCTTAACAAAAGTTTACAAAAAATTAATATTGGAGGAATTAAGTCGTTGATAATTATAATTTTAGTGATTTATTAGTTTGTGGTTATAGGCATATTTTATGAGTCCAAGTAGAGAGTTTGTTTTTGTTTTTCTAAAAATATTTTTGCGATGCGTTTCAACAGTTCTTTCGCTAATAAACAATGAGTCTGCAATTTGTTTATTATTAAATTCCTTTTCCATCAATTTAATGATTTCTATTTCTCTAGATGTTAAATGAACTTCTACGTTTTCTTTTTTTATATTATTAAACTTTTCTAATTCAATTAATATTTCATCTGTAAAGTAATTGCCTCCATCTGCTATTTTTTCAATGGCAGCAACAAGTTCA